>JABGOT010000122.1:5760-10788 GCA_018648985.1 Candidatus Ruthturnera sp. | reverse complement strand
AAAATATTAGAAATTATCGAAATAAGCTTATTTTCTAAAGAGGAAAGCCTTGCTTTCCTCTTAAACCATTATAAACATTTGTTTTTTAATGAAAAATTGGCTGGTTTGGCCAATTAAATGATGGTTACAAGCCTTGCTTATAATACTTGTAAAAAATTTCGGAAATTTCTTAAATGACTATTTAGTTGTACTAATTTCTGCTTTTTTAACTCTGATTTTGTTGCCATTGATTGGCTTGCCATTAAGACCTTGTATTGCTGCCTTTGCATCACCAACTTTTGCAATTTCAACAAAGCCAAAGCCTTTAGAGTCGCCGGTTGCTTTATCTAATATTAGAGTGCAAGACTGCACATCGCCATAAACTTTGAATAATTCTTCAAGCTCACCTTCTGACAATGCGCGAGGAAGATTTCTGATTAAAATTTTCATTTTCTAATGTTTTTTTTAACTAGTACAAAGTATGGAATATACGCGCTAGAACAACGAAAGCGCAAGCTTCATCCAGAAGTCTGGGAATAAGCCAACCACTAAGATTAATGTAGCATTAATCGACAACACAAGTTTCATGTCCATCGGTGCGGCAATAGTCAACTCTTGATCGGCATCATTAAAGTACATTGACTTGATAATCTGCAAATAGTAATAAGCACTAATCACAGCGAAGACCACTGCAATAATAGCCACGGTTACAAAGCCAGCTGAGATTACTTGCTGAAGGATAAAGAATTTTGAATAAAAACCAATAAACGGCGGCACACCTGCCATGGATAACATGACTGCCAGCATCATCAACGCAAACCAAGGGGAGCTCTTACTTAAGCCTTTATAGTCAGAGATCTCTTCCGCTTCAAAGCCTTTCTTATTAAGTAGAATGATTACACCAAACGCCGCCAAACTCATGAGTACATACACCAAGATGTAGAACGTGGCCGCACCATAACCGGTAATCACACCAGTGACAAAACCTAACATCACAAAACCAACATGAGAGATCGTTGAATACGCCAGCATGCGCTTGATATTAGTCTGCATCAATGCCACAACAGAGCCAAGTGCAATCGATAATAATGCTAAGATCATAAATAGATCTGACCAATAAGGGTGCATTGCGCCCAGACCATCAACCAATAAACGCACCAACATCGCAACAGCGGCAATCTTTGGCACAGTTGAGATGAACATCGTTACCGAAGTTGGTGAGCCCTGATAAACATCTGGCACCCACATGTGGAATGGTACTGCACCGAGTTTAAAGGCAATACCAATCACCAAGAACACTAGGCCGAAATTAATGATTAGTGTTTCTCTTGAGGCTAGATTTGCATCTGAAGCAAATGCTGAAATTTCGCTAATATTAAGACTGCCGCTAATACCGTAAATCATGCTCATACCGTAAAGCAATAAGCCTGATGCAATCGCACCTAGTACAAAGTATTTAAGTGCTGCTTCAATTGCACCTGATCGCTTACGTGCAATAGCAATAAGCGTATATAACGACAAAGATAAAATCTCAAGACCTAGATACAAGGTTAACAAACTATAGCCCGACACCATCACCATCATGCCGAGTATTGATAATAATACCAAGACAAAGTATTCACCCCTGAATAAATCATGCTGGGTTAAATAGTGACGCGAGTACACCATCGCCACCATGGCTGAGCCCATCATAAAGACTTTGAATACTGAAGCCATATCATCCAATACGAATGAATTGCTAAAAATGACTGTTTCTGGATGGCCGATTAAATTAAAAGCCAGTAGCCCAGTAATAAACAAACTGATTTGCGTTAAGTAGTAAGTAACCTGTTTAAATCCTTTGGTTAAGAAAAGATCTAACAACAGCACCACGACAATTGCACTTAATAAAAAGATTTCTGGCAAAGCTACCAGTAACGACGCTGTATCAAATTGGAAAGTATTCATCATAATTTAGACGTTAATGCTTGATTTAATAAGTGGTCAATCGATGCGTGCATGACTTCAATCACTGGTTGTGGATACAAACCCATCACCAATACTGCAACTGCTAAAGTTGCCAAAATAAAGAACTCACGACCATTAATATCATTTAAAGTTTCTACTGCAGGGTTGGTAATTGGACCCCAGAATACGCGCTTGACCATCCACAAGGTATAAGCCGCACCAACGATTAGCGTTGTCGCTGCCAATACTGCATACCAAATGTTAGCTTGTACGGCAGCTAAGATCACCATAAACTCACCAACAAAACCCGAGGTACCTGGCAAGCCGGCATTCGCCATGGCGAACAACACTGCAAAACCAGTAAACTTCGGCATTGAGTTAATCACACCACCGTAAGTAGATATCTCTCTAGAATGCAAGCGGTCATACAACACACCTACTACCAAGAACATCGCAGCTGAAATAAAACCGTGTGAAATCATCTGCACCATCGCACCTTCAAGACCAAGTAATGCACCTTCTGCAGAGTCTGGCTTGTAGGCCAAAAATAAAGCAAACACACCAAGGGTTACAAAACCCATGTGTGAGATTGATGAATAAGCAATGAGCTTCTTCATGTCACGTTGTACGAGTGCAACAAAACCAATATAAACAATAGCAATCAGTGATAAAGCAATAACTACGTCTGAAAATTGTAAAGATGCGTCTGGCGTAATCGGCAATGAAAAACGGAAGAAACCATAGCCACCCATCTTCAACATGATGGCTGCTAGTATCACAGAACCACCAGTCGGCGCTTGTACGTGTGCATCTGGCAACCAAGTGTGTACTGGGAACATTGGCACTTTAACCGCAAAGGCCATAAAGAATGCCCAGAAAATCCACGCTTGCTCAGTAGCGGTTAAGCTTAAGTTGTGCATGTCTAAAATTGAGAACGAGCCACCTTTGTTGTACATGTAAATCAAAGACACCAGCATAAATACTGAACCTAAGAAGGTGTACAAGAAAAACTTCACTGCTGCATAAACACGGTTATCGCCGCCCCAAATACCGATAATCAATAACATTGGAATCAGTGATGCCTCCCAAAAAGCGTAGAAAAGAATTGCATCTAGTGATGAGAATACACCAATAATTAAGCCTTCCATCATTAAGAATGCCGCCATATAATGCGCTGTTCTTTTTTGAATCACTTCCCAACCGGCAATCAACACTAAGATGGTTGAGAACGTTGTTAAGATAATCAGCGGCATTGAAATACCATCAACACCAATATGATAGTTGATATTAAATTGTGAAATCCATGAGGCTTTTTCAACAAACTGCATTAAATGGGTTGTACTATCAAAGCCGGTATAAAGGCTTAACGACATCACAAATACCAATACTGAAATTGCCACACTTAACCAACGAGCCGTATCAGCGCGTTCGTTACCAACAAAGATAACCAGTGCACCGCCTAAAATTGGCAACCAAATTAATAAGCTTAATAATTCCATAATTAAAACTCGATTTGTAATAGTGGGTTATCGCCGGCAAACAGCACCCAAGTTAAAATAATTAATAAGCTGAAAATCATAAAGAAAGCATAATGATAAACATAGCCTGTTTGAATTGGGCGAACAACTGAGCCAATGAAACCAACCATTCTCGCACTGCCATTAACCACCATTTTGTCGATTAACCCTGCATCGGACACCTTCCACAAGAAATTACCCAGCTTCTTAATACCGCTAACAAAGACAATCTCATTAAAACGATCAAAACCGTATAGAGACTCTAAAATGTAATTAATACCTTGGAACTTAGACTGTACCCAAGTAGCCCACTGTGTACGATACAGTGAGAATACCCAAGCTGCTGCAATACCACCCACCATCATCCAAAATGGTACGGTATATACAGCGTGAGGAATCATTGCAGCTGCACCGTGGAACATCTTAGATAACTCAGTCATCGATGCATGCTTAGCAGCGTCAATAGTAATGGCATTATCCAACCAACCGTTAAACAACATTGGGTCAATGGTTAAGTAACCAATAACCGCCGAAGGAATCGCTAAGGCAATTAATGGGAAAGTAATTGATGGGGCTGATTCGTGCAAGTGCTCCTCAGTATGAGGATCGACACGTGATTCGCCATGAAACACCAAGAAGAACATTCTGAATGAATAGAACGCCGTAATAAATACACCAGCCACAACCGCGTAATAAACCCAGTCTGCATACGGTAGTGATGAGAAATGCACTGCCTCAATAATCATGTCTTTCGAATAGAAGCCTGCAAACCCTGGGAAACCAATCAAAGCCAAAGTGCCAATCAAGCCTGTCCAATAAGTGATTGGCATTTTCTTGCGCAAGCCACCCATTTTACGAATGTCCTGCTCGTGATGCATAGCCACGATTACTGAACCCGCACCTAAGAATAGCAATGCTTTAAAGAAAGCGTGTGTCATTAGATGGAAAATCGCTACTGAGTAAGCGCTCACACCTAAAGCAACTGTCATATAACCAAGCTGAGATAGGGTGGAATAAGCCACCACTTTTTTAATGTCGTTTTGTACGATACCCAATAAACCCATAAACAAGGCGGTAATCGCACCAATCACCATTACTACAGTCAATGCCACGTCGCTTAGCTCAAACATTGGCGACATGCGTGACACCATAAAGATACCGGCTGTTACCATGGTTGCTGCGTGAATCAATGCTGAAATTGGTGTTGGACCTTCCATTGAACCTGGCAACCAAACATGGAGTGGCACTTGTGCTGATTTACCCATCGCACCTACAAATAATAATAGGCAAATAACGGTAATTAAGTCTGCACCCCATAGTGACTGACCCACAACCTTGTCTAAGCTTGAAAATACTTCCATGTAATCTAATGAACCGCTAAAAGCCAATACTAGGCCAATACCTAATAAGAAACCAAAATCACCAACACGGTTAACCAAGAAAGCTTTTAAGTTAGCCTCGACAGCTGATTCTTTGTGATGCCAAAAACCAATCAATAAATAAGAAACCAAGCCTACTGCCTCCCAACCGAAGAACAGCTGCATAAAGTTATTACTCATTACCAGCATAAACATTGAGAAAGTAA
>JABGOT010000122.1:0-5660 GCA_018648985.1 Candidatus Ruthturnera sp. | reverse complement strand
AAGAACAGCTGCATAAAGTTATTACTCATTACCAGCATAAACATTGAGAAAGTAAAGAGTGAAATATAACTAAAGAATTTGGTATAGCCATCATCGTCATGCATGTAGCCAATAGTGTAAATGTGCACCATCAAAGATACGAATGAAACTACGACCAACATCACTGATGTTAAGTTATCTACCAAAAAGCCAACACTAACATTTAAACTGCCAATCTGCATCCAAGTGTAGAGGTTTTGATTAAAGACTTCGCCTTGTTCTAGCACATGATGATTAAAGACAACTAGCGCCAACACGGTTGAAACCAGCACACCAAAAATAGTAATCGTGTGTGTCGCTGTACGGCCCAACATACCACCAAAAAATCCGGCAATAATAGCGCCTAATAGCGGGGAAAGTGCAATTGCTAAATAAATATTTTCCATGACTTAACCCTTTAGACTGTTAGTAACATCGACATTAATACTACCTTTGTTTCTAAACAATAACGTTAGAATCGCCAGTCCAATTGCAACTTCTGCCGCTGCTACTGTTAAAATAAAGAAGACAAAAATTTGCCCCGCTTCATTGCCTAAGAAATGTGAAAAAGCAATAAAGTTGGTGTTGACTGCTACCAAAATTAATTCAACACACATCAGCAAAGTAATAATATTAGTACGGTTTACAAAAATACCAACCAAGCCAATGCAAAAAATAATCGCACTCAAAATTAAGTAATCACTCAAACTAACCATTACTTAGCCTCCTTATTTGGCGTAGCAATTGAAACCAATCGCACTCTATCTTTAGCTTGGACATTGACTTGCTCTGCAATTGATTGCTTTTTACGACTCGCCTCATTTCGATGAACCAAAGTAATCGCCGCAATAATTGCAATCAACAGCAGTACTGCTGCCAATTCAAACGGATAAACATAATCTGTATAAAGCTGCATAGCCAATACGGTGATGTTACTGTAGTCTGCTGCGTGTCTTGCTGGCGCTGCAACCACATCTAATCCAAATTGATTACCGCCTAAAACTAATGTCATTTCAGCAATAATGATTGCTGCCACAATCAAGCCTAATGGCAGATAACCGGCAAACTTTGCACGTAGCGTTGATTTGTCAATATTAAGCATTTTAATAACAAATAAGAACAATACCATCACAGCGCCGACATAGACCAAGATCAAGGTGATAGCTAAAAATTCTGCTTCTAATAAAATCCAAATACTGGCAGCGGAAAAGAACGACAAGATTAAAAATAAAACTGATTTCGCTGCATTACGCGAAAAGATCATTGCCAGAGAACTGGCAATAAACCAAAAAGAAAACACGTAGAATAATATTTGATCGAATGTCATAATTTGCCTTATCTGTATTTTGAGTCTTCGAGCTTGGTTTGATTAATAACCTTCTCATTTTTATCGCCCACTTCTAACAAATGTGCTTTATCAATAATACTGCCTTCTCTTGAATCAACAAAGGCGTAGTCAAAAATCTGTGTCTCGACAATCGCATCTACCGGGCAAGCTTCTTCACAAAAACCACAAAATATGCACTTAAATAAATCAATGTCGTACTGAGTGGTACGACGAGTGCCATCATCTCTCGCTTCCGATTCAATGGTAATTGCATTAGCTGGGCAAACTGCCTCACAGAGTTTACAAGCAATACAGCGTTCTTCGCCATTTGGATAACGGCGTAGTGCATGTAAGCCTCTAAAACGTGGTGAAATTGGGGTTCTTTCCTCTGGATATTGAACCGTAATTTTTTTGTTAATTAGCTCTTTAGCGGTGATTTTCATGCCACCACGTAGTTCACTTAAGCTGAAATCTTTTACTAATTTTTTAATGTTATTAATCATAAATTATGCCTCTTTAGAACCAAGGTCCTACTTTTAATTGAGTCATTAACGCGACCACAAAAATCCAGGCGATAGTCCATGGCAGGAATACCTTCCAAGATAAGCGCATGATTTGATCGTATCTAAAACGTGGGAATGTTGCACGTATCCACAAATATAAAAACATAAAGAAGCTTGTTTTTGCCAATAACCAGATAATACCTGGCACCCAAGCAAAAGCTGATTCCATATAAGGAATACCTTCAAATGGAGAATGCCAACCACCGAAAAACATAATAACGGCTAGTACTGCCATCAAAATCATATTGGCATACTCAGCCAAGAAGAAAACCGCAAATGTCATGCCAGAATACTCAACGTGTGTGCCACCCACAATTTCTGACTCACCTTCTACCACGTCAAATGGCGCGCGGTTGGTTTCTACCAAAGCTGAGATAAAGAAGATAATCATCATTGGGAATAATGGCACCCAATACCAATGCATAATACTGCCTTTTTGCGCCATGACAATATCATTAAGATTAACACTGCCTGCAATCATCACGACTGTTACCAAGGCAAAACCAATTACAATCTCGTACGAGACTAAAAGTGAAGCACTACGGAGAGCACCCAATAACGGGTACTTAGAGTTAGACGCCCAACCCGCCAAAATAATGCCGTACACACCAATTGATCCGATCGCTAAAACATACAGCAAACTAATGTCTAAGTTAGCAACGTAAATACCTTCATCAAAAGGAATCACTGCCCACACTGCAATCGCAGGTGCAATTGCCAATATTGGCGCCAAAAGGAATAAGTAAATATTAGCCTTAGTTGGGAAAATAATTTCCTTAGTCATTAGCTTTAAAGCATCTGCAATTGGCTGCAACCAGCCTTTAGGGCCAACACGGTTAGGGCCAATACGTAGTTGCATATAGCCAATCACTTTACGCTCAGCATAAGTGAAATAAGCTACCACTAACATCAGTGGCATAACCAAGGCAATTGCCTTAATTAAAATAATTAGGACGGCTGCAATCGACCCATCAAACCATGGAATTATCTCATATACCAGTTCAACAAACGATTGCCAAAATGCCATCATGATTGGCCTCCTGTCGCATGGTTTGCATTAACAAATACGCAGTTGTTAGCAACAGTTTCATTGATTGATACTGGCACACCTAAATATTCAGAATCTTGTGCGACTTCTAATTTTTTAGCAGTGGCTTTATTCATTAAAGCGCTGTTGATTTGGCCAATTTTGGTGGCTTGCAACGAAGCCGCATGTCTAGATAATGCATCAACTGCATAAGGTGACTTTTGCCAAATAACATTCACACCGCGTTTAACAGTAATATCGATGCTTTCATCATGAACATGCTGTTTGTGACTCTGGTGCATAACTTCGCTGGCTATTTGTGTGGAATCTGCATAATGAAAACCTGGCAACTCTAACAAGTCAGCCAATACTTTTAATACTTTCCAAGCAGGTTTCGCATCACTTGGTGCATTCACTGCTGCTGCGAACGATTGAACCTCACCTTCTATGTTTACATGCGAGCCTGATGTTTCATAGAAACTGGCAATCGGCAATAAGACATTTGAATATTGGGCAATCGTATCATCTTTAAAGCTGTTTAAAGAAATCACAAACGTATCGTCATTACTTAACGATTCGACTGCTTGAATAGAGTTGTGGAAATCATATTGCGGATACACATCTAACAAAATATAAGCCTTTAAATCAGCAGCTAACATAGCGTTTGTATCTAGACCGCCTTTGCCTGGGACAAAGCCTGCAAGGCTTGCCGCTGTTGAATTGCCACTAGCGCTAAGGTTAAGTGTTGTAGAATTTGTATGCTGTGCAATCTTACTGATCAAATTTGCAATACTTGAAGCTTGTGGGTTATTAATCACATGCTCACCTAAAACAATAACAGAGTTGTCTGAATCTGAGAGTTTGTTGGCTAATTGTGTCGCCACATCGCTCACTTCAACATCACTCAGATATTCTGGAA
The DNA here is from genome assembly GCA_018648985.1 of Candidatus Ruthturnera sp. GTDB lineage: Bacteria > Pseudomonadota > Gammaproteobacteria > PS1 > Pseudothioglobaceae > Thioglobus_C. Next base: position 1,806 of record JABGOT010000122.1, on the reverse strand, counting down.
TTTCAGCCTGGGCACCTTGCAATACTGACTTTAATACACCTGCCAGCGTTGCCGCCGTTTGATTTGGTGAAATAATGTTTTCACTGTTAAGTCTATAATTAAAATCAAACGCCGTGGCGTTAATCACATCAACACTAGCACCAGAAAGATTGGCTTTACGTAAACGATGACTAATCATTGGTTGCTCTAATCGTAGGTTCGAACCAATCACAAGTGCATGATCAACCCCTTCTAAACCGGCCAATTTAATGTTTGACTCTAGTGAAATTGCGTTGTTTAAATCTTTGATATTTAGACGATGATCAATATTTTCAGAACCAACTTCTCTTAAAATCTTTTGCAATAAATGAAACTCTTCAAGTGTTGCTGTGTTCGACGCCAACGCACCTAATTTGTCAGACTGACGTGCATTAAAGACATGATTTGCCAAACCACGAACAGCAAAATCAAGTGCTACATTCCACTCAACTTCTTGCCATTTTCCTTCTACCTTGATTTGTGGCGCAAGTAATCTATTTTCATGCGCCAAACCTTCGTAAGAAAAACGGTCTCTGTCTGAAATCCAAGTTTCGTTAACGCTTTCATTGTCTTTAGCAACAATACGCTTAACCTTGCCTTTGTAAGTCTGTGTGTAAATATTCGAGCCAACCAAATCGTGTCTTGCAACGTTTGACACGGCATTCATTTGCCAAGATCTAAGCTCATAACGGAAAGGCTTAGAGGTTAATGCACCTACTGGACAAACATCAATCATATTGCCTGAAAGCTCTGACTGAATACCTTCTTCTAAGAATGGCTCAATTTTTAGATCTTCGCCACGACCAGTGCCACCCATCTCCATAATACCGGCTACTTCAGCGCCAAAACGCACGCAACGCGTACAGTGGATACAACGCGTCATGTCTGTTTGAATGAGTGCACCAATGTCGCTATCTGCTACGATACGCTTGCCTTCAGTAAAGCGAGAAATATCCGAGCCATAGTCCATCGCCACGTCTTGTAGTTCACACTCGCCACCTTGATCACAAATTGGGCAATCAAGTGGGTGGTTAATCAATAAAAACTCCATCACCGCTTTTTGAGAAGCCTTGGCTTTCTCGTTTTGGGTATGGATCTTCATGCCATCAGCGATTGGTGTAGAGCATGCTGGTTGTGGCTTAGGCGCACCTTCGACATCTACCAAACACATACGGCAACTGGCTGCTATCGATAATTTTTTGTGATAACAAAATCTTGGCACACTAATACCTTCTCTGTCAGTAACAGCGATAAGCATTTCACCTGCTTTGGCGTTAACTAAATTACCGTCAATTTCAATTTCAATATCAGCCATTATCCTTTCACCATACTCTTGCCATGCTCGATGTAATATTCGAACTCTTTACGGAAATTCCTCAAGAAACTCTCAACTGGCATTGCTGCAGCATCGCCTAGCGCGCAAATTGTGTTACCCATAATTTTGTCTTGGACACCTAACAACAAATCTATATCATCCGCTTTACCATTGCCATCCATAATGCGTTTTAATACACGATACAACCAACCCGTGCCTTCACGACACGGCGTACATTGACCGCACGATTCATCATAATAAAAGTGTGCCAATCGCGTTAATGCCTCAACCATACAAGTTGAATCATCCATGATAATTACTGAGCCTGCACCGAGCATAGAGCCTGCTTTATCAATGCCGTCGTAATCCATGGTCATACCCATGGCAACTTCTGCTGTTAATACTGGCGTGGAAGATCCGCCTGGAATTACTGCCTTTAAGGTTCTGCCTTCTTTAACGCCACCTGCCATCTC
>JABGOT010000010.1 GCA_018648985.1 Candidatus Ruthturnera sp. | reverse complement strand
AATCTTTGATGGTGAGTTATTATAGTTTTGTGGTGTGATGATAAAGTCTAATTCTCGTTTAAAAAATACATTTAATTCAAGCACGCTTGTCGCACTATTTTTACCATTGGTATTTGCACTAGTAGAAACCAAAGCGCTGTTGCTTGCTTGGCACAGTTTTGCAATCAAAGAGTTGTTGGTCAACCTAAGAGCAATAGTATCAAATCTACCGGTTAGTAACTTAGAGGTATATTGATTAGCCTTCAGTAAATAAGTTGTAGGTACGTCACTCACTTTAATTTTATTTAATTGAGAAACATCCTCTACATAATTAGCAAAATAATTCACATCGTTAGCCAGCAAGATCAAGCCTTTGTTTACAGAGCGATGTTTAAGCTGCAAGATGCGTTGCATAGCTTGCTCAAAACAAGGCAGACAAGCTAAGCCTTGAATGGTGTCAGTTGGGTGTGAAATCACCCCGCCTACTTTTAAATACTGCGCCGCTAATCTAACTCTAAAGCTCATGATGTTTTTTTGGCTCTTGGGTGGCACTGATCATAGACTTTAGAAAGCTCTAAAAAATCAAGATGTGTGTACACCTGGGTTGATTTAATGCTTTCATGGCCCAAAAATTCTTGCACAGAACGTAGATCATGGCTGGATTGTAAAAAATGCGTTGCCGCGGCATGGCGCAACATATGTGGGTGTACATTAATTTTAATACCAACTTCAAGCGCGCGTTTTTTTACCATTTCTTGCACGGCTCTAACGCTTATCCTAAGCTGGCGATTATTTAAAAATAAGGCTTTTTGAGAATTGCCTAATTTTTGCAAATAATGATTAATTGCCTTTTGGGCAGACTCACCTAATGGCGTATGGCGCATCTTACCACCCTTACCCATCACACTTAAAAACCCTTGCTCAGAATCGACATCATTCACATTAAGACCCACCAATTCTGACACACGAAGTCCACATGAATAAATCACCTCAACAATAGCCACGTCACGAAGCTCTGAGAGTGAGCCAGATCTCGGGTTGAGCATAAGGGTTAATTGACCATAATCAAGTGTTTTTGGTAGATTTTGGTCAATCTTAGGCGGTTGCAATCCTAACGCGCAGTTGCTCGACAAACAACCTTGATTAACAAGATAAGTTAAAAACCCACGAATAGAAGACAAGTGACGGCGAATGGTGCGACCGCTACTATTGGCGTGGCGCATTTTCATTACCAATAAATTCAAGTGCTCGCTGGTGAGCTTAATCCAGCTATCAACACCCTGCTGGTTTGCAAAGCTTAGCAGTTGTTGCAAATCACGCTGATAGGCTTGCTGAGTATTGAGTGCGTAGTGTCTTTCCACGCGCAAATACAACATAAATTGTGTAATTTGTTTTTTCACTTGAATTTTATAACTTCGCCCATATTAATGTATTTTACGCACAAAACAGGAATAAACAAATGGCGACAAAACAAACACATGCTTTTCAAACTGAGGTCTCTCAACTCCTACATTTAATGATTCATTCTTTGTATTCTAACAAAGAAATTTTCCTTAGAGAGTTGGTATCGAATGCTTCTGATGCGGTTGACAAGCTTAAGTTTGAATCACTATCAAATGATGCTTTAGTTGAGGGTAAAGAAGAATTAGCCATCCATGTGAGTGTAGACAAAGATGCCGGCACTATTACTATCAGTGACAACGGTATCGGCATGACACAAGACGAAGTCATGGAAAATATCGGCACTATTGCTAACTCTGGTACCAAAAAATTCCTGCAAAGTCTTGATGAAAAACAAGCTGAAGATTCAAATCTAA
>JABGOT010000125.1 GCA_018648985.1 Candidatus Ruthturnera sp. | reverse complement strand
ACGCCAAGATAAATGGTCAGGCGCAACAAGTGAAAAATGATGGCACGCAACAGGTCTTTGACGATGCTAGCTACTCTTTATGTCCACTGGGTAATACTGACTGGCAAATGAAAGCAAATCAAATCACACTTAACTCAACAACTAATCGCGGTGTCGCTAATGATGTAGTGGTTGAATTTTTAGGAGTTCCTGTGTTTTACACGCCTCATCATGAATGGGTGTTAGAAGGACGAGGCTCAGGTTTTTTAGCGCCTACATTTGGCAGATATAGCGAGTCAGATCCTAGTGATATTAATGACAGTAGGCTTGGTGATTATAAAGTTAGAATTCCTTATTACTTTAATATCGCCCCAGATCGTGACTTTTTATTAACCCTTAATCAACTCTCAAGCCGTGGTAGTGTTGTTGAGGGTAAGTATCGACAATTAATTGCCAATAATAAATATTTAGACAAAGGTCGTTTTGAGGTTGAAGGGCATTATCTTAATGAAGATGACATTACTAACAACAAGCGTTGGTTGTTAAACTCAAGTATTGATTTATCGATTAATGAAAAAACCGAGCTTAGCTTAACTGCCAATCGTGTTTCTGATACTAAATATTTTGAAGAAATTGCGCATAGTAATACTAGTGCTACCGCCTTACATTCCCATGTTGACCTGGTTTATGCAGATAAAGATCAAAATTTAAACATCGCTTTATTTGCTGAAAATGAGCAACTGGTTAACAGTGGTACTGCTGCTTATACACGTGCACCAGAGATTTCAATCTCTAAAACATTTACAGGTATGGATAATCGCCAGATAGATTTATCTTTAGTGAGTGCTAAGTTTCAACATCAAACATCAACCGCCACAGGCGTGCGAACCCATGCTCAAGCAAACTTCTCTCGTCCAATCACAACTAATGCTTATTCTCTAACACCTAAACTCAATCTCTCCACCACAGATTATGCATTAGATAATGCAGCGGATGAGTCTCGCTCTATTTATAGTTTTGGACTGGATTCAAAATTATTCCTTGAAAGAGAAACCCACTTATTTGGTACGGATTTAATTCAAACACTTACACCTAGATTGGCCTACAATTACACACCTAGCAAGGCAAACCCGAGTGTTAATTTCGACTCAGCTGATAAAAATGACTCTTATGAGGGTTTGTTTTCAGGGCAACAATTTACTGGTATTGATATTATCAACAAAGCTAACGACTTTACTTTTGGTCTTGAGTCTGATTTTATTGATGAAGAAACCGGCGATACTTACCTAAGCTTAAAGTCAGCCCAATCTTTTTACGGTGATGCAATTTCTCCAAATGGTGCGGATCGAAAATACTCGGACATTGCTTTATCGGCAGATTTTGGTCTTAATGACTTTACCTTTAACAATGTATTGCAATACGACCCAGAAACCAACAAAATTGACAAGCGTGACAGTTCAGTAAGCTATATTCTTAATCCTAGAAAATTCCTAACTTTGGCACACCATTATGATAGAGCTAACAGCGATCCTAAGTCAATTGAATTATATGGTGCCTATCCATTAACCCCACAAGTGCATGTTTTTGCAGGTATTAATAGATCGCAAAATCAAATAACCAACAACTGGACTACTAGTAAAGAAACTACAGGTGTGGCTTATGAATCTTGTTGCTGGGCACTACGTTTAGCACACTTTAAAAAGTCTATTGCTATCAATGATTACGAATACGCGACTAGCTTTGAATTAGTACTTAAAGGTCTTGCCACCACTTCGCCAAGCTTATATAAGCGCTTAGAAGATGAAGTGCCAAACTAC
>JABGOT010000068.1 GCA_018648985.1 Candidatus Ruthturnera sp. | reverse complement strand
GAGTTATTATCCCTAAAATCAATCAATTATGACGACTAAATTTTCCTTAAATAGGTGGGTGGCAAGTTCCAAATATTGGGTTGCATCAATGCTGCGTTGATTGCAAAACTGGATTATTGCTTGATCATCAAAACCTTGGGAGTTAAATGGCTCGCCATTAATAAACACGCTAGGCATTTCGTTAATTAAAAGGTAGGCGATATTACAACTTGGGTGTAGTTGATAGCGTGCGTTTTTATCAAATTGATCAGCTTCGAAGTGTTGTAGCAACTTCACATCTAATGCATCCAAATGGGTAACAAAGCAGGCAAAGTCTTCGGCACTAATATTGAGTATTTTTTGTGCTTGAGTAGCGGCTGAGTTGGGTATTAGTGCTGGCGTGTTTTGGTTATCCCAAATAGGGTCTTGATAGTATTGATTTTTATTCTCAGATTTCTGGTTGATTGACTCAAATAATTCTTGAGATGAGTAAGCGCGATAACCAAATGAAAGCGTTGTGCATTCATCATCTAGGCTTACGCCATGGTGTGCTACTTTTGGTGGTATGTATAGAATATCCCCTGGCTCAACATCCCACACTTGTTCCGTCTCAAAGGTGTTCATGATTCTTAGTGGTACATCGTCCAGATAGTTATCCAATTTACAATGCTTGCTGCTAATGTGCCAGCGACGTTTGCCACTACCTTGCAGTAAGAAAACATCATAATAATCAAAGTGTGGCCCAACACTGCCACCTTTAGCGGCGTATGATATCATCACATCGTCAAAGCGCCAACGCGGGATAAAATCAAAGTGCTTGATCAGATCGTGCACTTCATCGATAAATCGGTCTACCCCTTGTACTAGTAACGTCCAATCTTGCTCAGGCAGTTTAGAAAAGGTGTTATCAGTAAACGGGCCGTTGGTTAATGACCACTTATTGTCAGAGGTAGAACCCCTGACAAGGCGTGATTCAAACTCATCTTCGAGTGACAAACCGGCTAATTCGTCAGGCGCAATGGGCGAGATGAAATCGGGCAGAGCTTGTTTAATAAGCAAGGGTTTTTTCTGCCAATAGTTAGCTAGAAATTCTTGTTCGGAGATTGCGCCAAAATGAATCATCGTCCAGTTAAAATTAAACTTATAAATTCGCTAAATTTTACCGCTGATCAGACATCAATTTATTAATTAAGCGTTTTTAATTATTAATAATAACCAATTAAAATTTTATGGATCCTTTGTCTCAAGCAGTATTAGGTGCGACATTATCACAATCATCAGCTGGAAAGAAATTAAACCAATTGAGTGTAATGGTGGTTGGTGCTTTAGCAGGAATGGCGCCTGATTTGGATGTGTTTATACGCTCTGAGACTGACCCGTTATTATTTTTAGATTTCCATCGACAGTTTACGCATTCCCTTTCTTTTATTCCGTTAGGTGCTCTTGTATGTGCGCTAGTATTTTATTATTTTTGGTTTAATCGCCGATGGTCAAAAGTTAAGTTGTCTTTTTTACAGGTGTATTTATTCTCTTTTATTGGTTATGCAACGCATGGGTTTTTAGATGCAAATACGTCTTATGGTACACAGTTATTATGGCCATTTTCTAATGAACGAATTGCTTGGGATACAGTTTCTATTGTTGATCCTTTATTAACATTACCACTGGTTGTTTTGGTGGTTCTATCAGTACGCAGAAAGACATCGCGTTACGCTAGGATAGCGCTAGTTTATGCCGTATTATTCTTAAGTTTTGGGCTTATTCAACAGCAACGTGCCGAGCAGTCTCTTATGGCATTGTCACAGCAGCGTGGACATACGGTAGAGCGCTTATTGGTGAAGCCTAGTTTTGGTAATCGTCATGTGTGGAAAATGATTTATGAATATGATGGGCACTACTATGTAGATGGAGTTAAGCTGTTGTGGGACAGGCAATTTATTAAAGGCGATTCTATTCAAAAACTAGATGTTGCTCGAGACCTACCATATCTTTCAGAGCGCTCTCAGTCGGCAAAAGATATAGAACGATTCCGATGGTTTTCTAATGATTTTTTGGCGTTAAATCCTGATAATGCCAATCAAATAATAGATGTGCGCAATTCAATGTTGCCAAACAGTATTCAGTTATTATTTGGTATCGAATTAAATCGAGAAAAGCTTGAAAATGGTGATTTGGAAATACATGTTAATTTTGTTACCAACAACAAAATAAGTAAAGAAACTAGGGATATCTATTTAGACATGTTGTTTTAGCGTATTAAGTCTTGAGATGGTATGTGAATTTATACCTTTGTCTCTAACGAGCAAGACGCTTTAAAAAGTCCTCGCGCGAGCCAGCATTAATCCAGCCAGTAGCAATCGTTTTGCTAAGTTTATCATTTATCCGACCACGATGGATGTGAGAAGGGGCGGCGGGAAAGATCACTAATTTTCCTCGCTCTGCAGTTTCATGATGATTCTGCCAATGAAACTCTGTACCAGCCTCCTCTACAGAGTCACAGTAAAGGATCCAAGCTAATACACGATTACCTGGTTCGGTGGCCTCATCGCTAATCGTCCAATCGCAGTGCCATTGGTGAAAACCTTCACCAGGAGCGTAACGTTGCAGGTTAAATATAGGCATTACAAATAACTCTTGATCTGGGCAGACCTGGCGAAATAGTGGTCGATCCTGCAAGTAACGTTCTAGTCCTGCTGATACACCCCGCATGATCAGATCTGCAAGTGCAAATTTCTCAGGGTCAGAGCGATTAAGTGCCACGATACTAATGTCTGTTGAAACCTTAGCTGGTTCTGCATTACTACCGCCGGGACCAAAGGCTACGCCTGGACGCTGCAGATCTTGGCGTCGTTCAAAGAAATCCATAACACCATCAGCAACTGCCTCATAGCCAGGATTTTGGTATCGATCGATTAGCTGCATGCTAGAAACTTCTTTATGTGAAATTTACTTATTATTGGTGGTAGTTTGGCGCTTCTTTGGTGATACTCACATCATGCACGTGTGACTCAACCATGCCTGCTGAAGTCACTTGTACGAAGCTTGCACTAGTACGCATTTTGTCTAATGTCTCACAACCGGTGTAACCCATTGATGATCTAACGCCACCGACCATTTGATGAATGATAGGGCGGATAGAGCCTTTGAATGGCACGCGACCTTCAATACCTTCAGGTACTAATTTATCAGCTTTAGAATCTGATTGGAAGTAGCGATCAGATGAGCCGTGTGCTTGATTCATCGCACCGATTGAACCCATACCTCGGTAAGATTTATAAGCGCGACCTTGGTAGAGTTCTACTTCACCTGGAGACTCTTCTGTACCTGCTAGCATTGAGCCAAGCATTACGCAATATGCGCCTGCAGCGAAAGCTTTAGAAATGTCACCAGAATAACGAATACCACCATCAGCAATGATCGGAACACCTGTGCCTTTTAAAGCTTCAGCTACATCAGATATTGCAGTGATTTGTGGTACGCCAACACCAGCAACAATACGTGTAGTACAGATACTGCCTGGACCAATACCTACTTTTACACAGTCTGCACCTGCTTTAACCAAGTCAAGCGCGGCGGCGCCAGTAGCGATGTTGCCTGCAATAATGTTTAAGTTTGGATGCTTGGCTTTGGTTTTCTTAACGCGATCAAGCACACCTTGTGAGTGACCATGTGCCGTGTCAATGACAATTACATCAACGCCTGCTTCAACTAGAGCATCAATACGCTCACCTGTGCCAGCTGCTACACCAACGGCTGCGCCAACACGTAGTTGTTCAGCATCGTCTTTGCAAGCATTTGGAAAATCACTTGATTTTTGGATGTCACGAACAGTGATCATGCCTTGTAGGTCAAACTTGTCATTGGTAATAACGACACGTTCAATACGGTGCTGGTGAAGCAATGCTCTGACTTCGCTCATGTCAGTACCTTCAACGACGGTAATTAACTTGTCTTGTGGTGTCATTAGGTTTTCAACTAACTCACTTAGTTGGGTCTCGAACCTTACATCACGGCCAGTAATCATGCCGATAATAGTGTTACCTTCAACCACGGGCAGCGCAGAAATCTTGAATTTTTGTTGCATGTCAAATACATCAGCAACCGTTGCCTTCGGGCCGATGGTAATTGGCTCACGAATAATGCCTGATTCATAACGCTTAACCTTGCGAACTTCTTTTGCCTGCTCTTTGGTCGACATGTTTTTATGAATAATACCAATGCCACCTTCTTGAGCCATGGTAATGGCTAATTTTGCCTCTGTTACTGTGTCCATTGCTGCTGATAGAATTGGCGTATTAAGCGTGATGTTTTTAGTTAGCTGGGTTTTTAAGCTAACCTCTTTTGGCATGGTGGTTGAGTGTGCCGGTACCAATAGTACATCGTCAAATGTTAGTGCAGTTTTGAGTAAGTTCATTTTAAAATCTCCTTTGATTTGAGCGTTTTGGGAAGATAAAACCCATGATAAATCCAAAAAATAAAACAAGTGCGCCAACAATAAACCAGTTTCTAGAGCTGGACTCTTGGCCGGCAGTATTGTTGTTTTGCAACAACTGAATTTCAGCTTTTAGTTGTAGTGCTTGAGTTTTGAGTTTTTCGTTGCCGTGTTCGAGTTTGAGTGCGTCTTTGTAAACTTGTTCAATATGTTCTTTTTCAGCTTTTGATTTACTGGTTTGTACAGAAAGCAATGTGTTTTTATTTTTCAGTGTTTGAACTTGCGCTTCAAGCTCGGTGTTACGTTTACTTTGTTTGGTGATTAATAGCTTGTTAGTGTTATAGGTTTTCCTTAGTTTTTCAAGCTGCGCTTGTGCAGGTGTTTTAGAAGTTAAATAGCGAGAAATCATCCAGCCAATGGTCTTTTCGTATTTAACTTTGGTCCAGCCATTTTCAGTAGAGAGTATTTCTAATTTGGTACCAGAGGGTAGCATTTTTAGTAGGTTTGGCGGATCTCGTTCAATCTTGTTGCTCGAGCGCATTGGAATATCGACCACATCTGTGACATACACATACGACTGCGCATTCGCCAATGAATGAGTTAATAGTAGTGAAATAAATAAAGTTTTACTTAATTTCATAGTTTGGCTATTTTCTCCAGTTGTGTAGATAAATCAGCGATGGCATTTTCAACCGAAGCCAGCTTTTCTTTTTCTTTATTAACGACAGCTTCAGGTGCGCCACTGACAAACTTTTCGTTATTAAGCTTACCTGTAAATTGCACCCTTTGTTTATTTAATTTTTCAATCTCTTTATTAAGGCGAGCCGCTTCTTGATCTTTGTCAATCAGTCCGGCTAATGGGATCAGTACTTTCATCTCACCTACTAGTGCAGTGGCTGATTCTGGCGCTTCGTCGTTGATATTGAGCTGGTCAATACTTTCTAATTTGGCTAAGCTGTTTAACACCTGTGAGTGAGTGTTTAAACAACGTTGATCACTATCATTGGTGTTTTGCACAAAGCAAGGCAGTGGCTTAGAAGGTGGGATATTCATCTCACCGCGAATTTGACGAATACCTAAAATAAAGGTTTGTAGCCATTTCACTTCTTCTTCAGCCTGAGGAGAGATTAAGTTTTGTTCAACCTTAGGGTAAGCTTGAGTCATCAAGCTTTCACTATTCTTGCCTGTAAGTGTGCAACATTGTTCATAAATCTCTTCAGTGATAAATGGAATAATCGGATGTAGCAGTGTCAAGATCTCATTTAAAACTTTAAGTAGGGTGGCTTGTGTGCCGGCTTTAGTGGCATCGTCGGCAAGCAGAGGCTTGGACAATTCTAAATACCAATCACAATAGTCATGCCATACAAATTCGTACAGTTCTTGACTCATCAGATCAAGACGGTAATCTTCCAAGTGTTTTTCAACATTTACTTTGGTGGCTTGTAAGCGCGATAAAATCCACTCATCTGAAGTCGATAAAGTGGCTTTAGCATCAACACTATCTCCTTCAAGCTTCATTAATACAAAGCGAGAAGCGTTCCATAACTTATTACAAAAATTACGATAACCCTCAACACGCTTAAGATCAAACTTAATGTCACGACCAAACGAAGCAAGTGCTGCAAAGGTAAATCTTAAGGCGTCAGTACCAAATGAAGGAATTCCATCTGGAAATTCACCTTGGGTTTGTTTTTTAATCTTTGCAGCCATTTTTGGCTGCATCATGCCTTGGGTTCTTTTAACTAACAAGTCGTCCAAACTAATGCCATCAATAAGATCAATTGGATCTAAGACGTTGCCCTTAGATTTAGACATTTTTTGCCCTTGTCCATCTTTAATCAGGCCAGTAATATAAATATCTTTAAACGGTACATCGCCAGCAAATTTCAGCCCAAACATAATCATGCGAGCCACCCAGAAGAAGATGATATCAAAACCAGTCACCAAGACATTGGTTGGGTAAAAGCGTGAGAGTTGTGGGGTTTGTTCTGGCCAACCCAAGGTTGAAAACGGCCATAAGGCAGATGAAAACCAAGTGTCAAGCACATCATCATCTTGTCTAAGCGCCACACCTTCTCCAGCTTGCGCTTGTGCATCTTCTAGTGAGTCTGCGACAAAGGTGTTGCCATCATTGTCATACCAAGCAGGGATACGATGTCCCCACCAAATTTGGCGAGAAATACACCAATCTTGGATGTTGTCCATCCAGTTGTAATAAGTTTTGTTCCAGTTTTCAGGGATAAAGCGAATATCTCCATTTTTAACCGCGTCAATTGCAGGCTTGGCTAACGGCGCAACTTTAACAAACCATTGGTCAGTCATATAAGGTTCAATCACTGAGTGAGTTCTATCACCACGTGGCACCATTAAAGTGTGTGGTTCGATTTTTTCCAACAGACCTTGTTCATCCAAATCTTTAACCATTTGTTTACGAGCATCAAATCGGTCCATACCAGTGTAAGCGCTTGTAACCGTGTCGTTAATTTTGGCATCATCGGTTAAGATGTTAATAATATCCAAATCATGACGCTGGCCCATTTCATAGTCATTAAAGTCGTGAGCAGGGGTGATCTTTACACAACCAGTACCAAACTCCATGTCAACATAATCATCAGCAATAATGGCTATTTTTCGATCAGTGAGTGGCAGATCAATGGTTTTACCAATCAGGTGTGTATAGCGCTCATCATCTGGATGTACGGCAACTGCACTATCACCGAGCATGGTTTCAGGGCGCGTAGTGGCAACCACCATCACCTCATCAGTACCGGAAATAGGGTAGCGCATATGCCACAAAGAACCTTGCTCTTCTGTACTGATAACCTCAAGATCAGAAACCGCTGTGTGCAGTACAGGATCCCAGTTAACCAATCGCTTACCACGATAGATTAAACCTTCGTTATAAAGCTGAATAAAGACCTTATGAACAGCATCTGACAGACCGTCATCCATGGTGAAGCGCTCTCTTTCCCAGTCAACCGAAGTGCCTAATCGACGCATTTGTGAGGTAATCGTACCACCTGATTGCTCTTTCCAATCCCAAATTTTATCAATAAATTTCTCTCGCCCAACATCGTGTCGAGTAATGTCTTGTGCAGCAAGTTGGCGTTCAACTACCATTTGTGTGGCAATGCCGGCATGGTCAGTGCCAGGCTGCCAAAGTGTTTGCTCACCCTTGCCACGATGGTAGCGGGTGAGTACATCCATAATCGTATGCTGAAAAGCATGACCCATATGTAGACTACCCGTTACATTGGGTGGCGGCAGCATGATGCAATAGGCGTTTTCGCTAGTGGAATTTGAATCGGAAGAAAATAGATTTTTGTCTTCCCAAAGTGAGCGGTATTTCGCTTCAATTTGTTCTGGATTGTAAGTCTTTTCCATTAACGTATAAAGATGGATAAAACTGTGCAATTATACCAATAAAATTATCCAGCAAGTATCGAAATAAAATGCCTTAGCTATCGGGTTGTGGCGTATTTTTAAAGTGGAAGAAATCATGGTTTAAATATTGCGCCACATCTTCCTCGTCATTTGGCATCCAAAAAATACCCAATGCCGTTACACAAGTAGAGATCTGCCACCTAATATCATCCAACGATTGCAGCGAGGTGCCATCACTAATAGGCACCAAACTATTGTCATGGCATTTTTGACATTCTTCTGTATATAAAACCTCCCCATCAATTAAGACTCTTGGGTCGATATCAGAGGCGTAAGTGCTTTGTGCAATTAGAAAGGGTAGGTAAATGAATAACTTTAACATGCACTTAGTTTATAACAATTTTAAGATAGAATGCTCATAACTCACTTTAGTGTTGATATAAATGGCAAACGAGAACCTTTGGGTTGTTTATCTATTACGTTGTAATGACAACAGTCTATATTGCGGTATTACTAATCATTTAGAAAAACGCATCAAACAACACAATGGTGAATTGGTAGGCGGTGCTAAATACACCCGAGCTAATGGCCCTTGTGAATTAGCATACCAAGAAAAGGCCAAAGATAGAAGTGCGGCCTCTAAGCGAGAATACGAGATCAAATCCATGACCCGAGAAAATAAACTTTTACTGATTAAAACAGCATGAGCGATTATCAAAGAATATCTTGTGAGAACCATAGTATTTATGAGTTAGCGATTATGCGTAATCAATCAATCGAAGTCACTATTGATGGAAAGCTTAAAACCATACAACCTAAAGATATCGCGACTAAATTAGGCGAAGAGTTTTTGGTTTTTATTGATGAGCATGGTGAAAGGCAAACGTTACGTGCTGATAAAGTTGCTTTTTAGTGTCGTTTTGAAAAAAACTGAAATTTTCTATTTATCTCAATATTTAGCTTATAAAAGTGGCTAAAACATTGGTTTACAGGTGATTTTTAACTGTTCTTAGTGGGAAATTAGCTCGATATTAAAAATTTACCAAATTTTTAAAGCTTTTGAAATAAAAAATAATTGAAATCTTGCGTACTGCCATTAGGGTGGGGGTGGGTTTCAGATGTGGTTTTAATCAGAGTAAAGCTATCGCCTAGTAACGGTACTATTTTATCCTTATCGTATTGCACAATATCGAGACCTGAGCATTGTTTAGGGCCTGTTGGCGCAAAGGTTGCTAGTAAAAAATAGCCTTGAGGTTTGAGGTATTGATTGAGCTTATTAAGGTAAGTTTGCTGATCTTTTTCATCGGTTAAAAAATGAAAAACTGCACGATCGTGCCAAAGATCATATTGCGTATCAGTTTCAAAATCTAGAATGTTTTCATTATAGAAATTAACCCTATTAGAATAACTTTTTAGACGTTCTTTAGTGGCTTGAATAGCGGTGAGGGATAACTCTAATAATGATAAATGAGTGTAACCTTCATCAAGCAAATTATCAGCCAGTATCGACACACCAGAACCGACATCAATAATATTAGCATTTTTGTCTGTATATGCCAATATCCAGTCGAACGATAGAGTGGCGTGATTCTGATGCCAGCTGACTTGAGTATGGTCCTTACTTTGGTAAACCTTATCCCAATGGCTAAGTGTGTCTGTCATTCGTTTGGTGTTTATAATGATGAGTATTTGGATTATAACGAGTTATTATGAGAATTTTGCATACAATGCTACGAGTCGGGGATTTAGATAAATCCATTGCGTTTTATACTGAGGTTTTAGGGATGAGCTTGTTACGTCAAAAAGAATACCCCAAGGGTGAATTTACCTTAGCATTTTTGGGCTATGGCCCAGAATCAGAAAACCCAGCGCTTGAGCTGACCTATAACTGGGGTAAGGATAGTTATGAAGTAGGCACAGGTTTTGGCCATATTGCCATTAATGTCGAAGATGTGTACAAAGCTGTTGAGATGGCGAAATCAAAAGGTGCACAAGTCATACGCGAAGCAGGGCCAATGAGTGCTGGTACAACCATTGTCGGGTTTTTAAAAGACCCTGATGGATATGAGATAGAGTTACTATCTAAGAAATTCTAATCGTAGTTCTTACGACCGGACAGAGCATGAGCAATGGTGTTAATATCAGCATATTCAAGTTCGCCACCAATAGGAATACCATGAGCAATACGGGTGATTTGAATGTCAAATTGTTTTGCCATATTGCTAATGTAGTGCGCAGTTACTTCTCCTTCTACTGTTGCGTTCGTCGCTAGAATGATTTCTTCAACCTTTTGATCTCGAAGCTTTTGCTCGAGTTCGTCCAGCCCAAGCTCGGCAGCACCAATGCCATCAATTGGAGATAGGTAGCCACTTAAAACAAAATACTTGCCTTTGTAAACCCCGCTTTGTTCAATCGCATGAATATCGATTGGGGTTTCTACAACGCACAGTTGTGCGCTATCACGTACATCATTGGCGCAAATATTGCAAAGAGTTTTTTCACTGAGTGTACGACATGATGAGCAATGTTTAACATGCTCCATAGCATCGACTAAAGCTTTAGCCAATTCAAACCCACCTTCACGATTACGTTCTAATAAATGATAAACAAAGCGTTGAGCAGTTTTACTGCCAACACCTGGTAGTGCGCAAAAAGCTTTGTTGAGTTTTTCAATCATTAACTATTAAAACGGTAAGTTCATGCCACCAGGTAAGTTCATACCACCTGTCGCACCTTTCATTTTTTCAGCCGATACATTGGCGATTTGTTGATTAGCGTCATTGATAGCTGTTAATACCAGGTCTTCTAGCATGTCTTTGTCATCCATTACACCTTCATCGATTTGAATATTGGTGGCTTGGTGTTCACCATTAATGGTTACTTGTACTGCACCACCAGCGGCTTTACCAGTCGCTGTTAGGTTTTTGATTTCTTCTTGGACTTTTTGCATGTCTTCTTGCATTTTCTGAGCTTTTTGCATCATGCTAGCCATTCCACCTTTAAACATTTTCTATCTCCTTAAT
>JABGOT010000006.1 GCA_018648985.1 Candidatus Ruthturnera sp. | reverse complement strand
TAGAAAAAGCCCACCCTGATATTTTCAACTTGTTATTACAAGTCATGGATAACGGTAAACTCACGGATGCTAATGGCCGGGAAATCGACTTTAGAAACGTGATTTTGGTGATGACCTCTAATGTCGGTGCACAAAATGTACAACGTGCATCGATTGGTTTTAGCGAGCAAGATCACTCACTTGATTATGAAGGCGAGCTAAAGAAAACCTTTACCCCAGAGTTTAGAAACCGCCTTTCAGAGATTATTTACTTTAATAGTCTTAACGAAGAAACCATTGTCTATGTGGTGAATAAATTCTTGTTCGAGCTAGAATCCGCATTAGAAGATAAAAAAGTTTCCTTGGTTGTGTCTGATGCAGCAAGAAAATGGTTTGCCAAAAATGGTTATGATGCGAAGATGGGTGCACGTCCAATGTCACGCTTGATTGAAAAAGAAATCCGCAAACCATTGGCTGATGAGCTCCTATTTGGCAAGCTGGTTGATGGCGGTACGGTTAAAGTTGGTATTAAAAAAGACGCAGTGACGCTTAATATTGCCTAGATGAAAATCTTAATTAGTAACGATGATGGTTACCAATCTGAAGGTATTAAAATACTGACCCAATATTTATCTAAAGACCATAAAGTGATTGTTGTTGCACCAAGTGAAAACAAATCAGCCGCTAGTAGTTCGTTAACACTTGACAAACCCTTAAAACCTAAAAAAATTGATACTAATATTTACAGTATCGATGCCACACCATCGGACTGTGTACATTTAGCACTATGTGGTTTTTTAGAGGATGAATTTGATTTAGTGGTTACCGGTATTAATTTTGGCCCTAACCTGGGTGATGATGTTATCTACTCTGGTACTGTTGCTGGCGCGATAGAGGGGCGTTTTTTAGGTCTACCATCGATTGCCGTCTCATTAGCCAGCTGGGAGGGTAAAAATTTTGATACAGCAGGCAGGGTTGTATCTCAGGTGGTTAATCAAATCCACACTTCACAACTCTCACACGACACGGTGCTTAATGTTAATGTGCCAGATGTACCGTATGAAGATATCCAAGGCTTTCAAACTACACGCTTGGGTAAGCGCCATATGTCAGAACTCAGTACCCAAGATAAAGAGGATCCATCCTTATACTGGATTGGTGAAAATGGCAAAGAAGCAGATAACGGTGTGGGTACCGATTTTCATGCGATAGCCAATAACTACGTGTCTGTCACCCCATTACAAATCGATTTGACTAAATATAATGAGATCGATACCGTCTCAGAGTGGCTGCAAGAGTTAAGTTAATTATTCCAAGTATCTCTTAAACTGACAGTTCTATTAAAGACGATTTCACCTATGTCTTTGTTGTCTCTACAAAAATAACCTTCACGTTCAAACTGATAAGCCACCTCAGGCTCAGCATTGGCCATTGTTGGCTCTACCATGCCGTAAGTAACCACCAAAGACTCAGGGTTGATTAGCGCTTCGAAATGATCGTTTTTCCCCGGGTTTTCCAATGTGAATAAGCGATCATACATTCTAAATTCAGCCTTGAGTGCTTTAGTAGCTTCAACAAAGTGAATAACACCTTTGACCTTGCGACCATCAGCCGGATTTTTACCTAAAGTATCTGCATCGTAAGTAGCGTATACCGTAGTAATATTGCCATCAAAGTCTGTATCAAAAGTGGTAGCATTAATCACATAGGCGTTACGCAGGCGCACTTCTTTATCAATCGCTAAGCGTTTAAATTTTTTATTCGGTGCAATCTCGAGAAAATCAGCTCTGTCAATATAAAGCTCACGTGAGAAGAATATTTCAC
>JABGOT010000069.1 GCA_018648985.1 Candidatus Ruthturnera sp. | reverse complement strand
TTAGGCCATTAGCTTTAAGTGTGTTACCAGTATCAACCAAATCAACAATACAGTGCGCTAAGCCAACTACTGGGGCGAGCTCCATTGCACCGTAAAGCTTAATAATTTCAATTTGTTGGCCTTTAGCTTCAAAATAACGCTTGGCTGAATTGACATATTTAGTGGCAATCTTTAAAGTGTTTTGCTCTAGTTTTTTTTCATCACTAGCAGCGACCATTAGTTTGCATTTGGCAATACCTAAGTCTAGCAATTCAAACAGGCC
The DNA here is from genome assembly GCA_018648985.1 of Candidatus Ruthturnera sp. Lineage (GTDB taxonomy): Bacteria > Pseudomonadota > Gammaproteobacteria > PS1 > Pseudothioglobaceae > Thioglobus_C. Next base: position 10,952 of record JABGOT010000069.1, on the reverse strand, counting down.
GTTAGCGCCGTGCTCGAGTAATACGTCTTTACCAGCAATACCCATGTCAGCAGCACCATGCTGTACAAAAACAGGCACATCAGTAGCGCGAATGACAATCACTTTGACATCAATAAGATTGGTGTCAAGAATGAGTTTTCTAGAGCTGAGTTCTTCGTCGGCAATTTCTAATCCGGCCTTTTTTAGTAAGGGTAGGGTTTGTTCAAGAATTCTGCCTTTAGAGAGTGCAATGGTTAACATGGTTTTTTAGTCTTTTTTAGTCTTGCACTCTTTCAATCTGAGCGCCTAATAATTTTAATTTTTCTTCAATGGTTTCATAACCACGATCAAGGTGATAAACACGTTCAATCGTGGTGGTGCCTTTGGCGGCTAATCCTGCCAATACCAATGAAGCCGAAGCTCGAAGGTCAGTTGCCATGAGGTGCGCGCCAGTTAGCGATTTTACACCTTTGCAAACTACCGTGTTGCCTTCTAGGGTTAGATCAGCGCCCATGCGAGCAAGCTCGGGTACATGCATAAATCGATTTTCAAAGATGGTTTCAGTGATACTACTATGGCCATCTGCAATGGCATTAAGCGCGGTAAATTGCGCCTGCATGTCGGTCGGGAAGTTTGGATAAGTACTGGTTTTTATGTTTACTGCTTTAGGTCGTCTGCCCTTCATATCAAGGGTGATCGAATCATTCTGCGTTTTAATATCTGCACCGATTTCAATTAACTTTCCAAGCGTAGCGCGCATAGATTGGTGACGAATATTCTTAATGGTAATAGAGCCACCAGTAATGGCAGCAGCAACCAAGTAAGTGCCAGCTTCAATGCGGTCTGGACAAACTGAATGTTTGACACCATTTAGATTTTTTACCCCTTCAATCGTGAGTGTTGAGGTGCCGATGCCTGATATTTTTCCACCCATACTGTTCAAACAGTTACACAGATCAGAGATCTCTGGCTCTTGTGCTGCATTGTGAATGGTGGTGGTGCCTTTGGCTAAAGCGGCAGCCATTAAAACATTCTCGGTTGCTGTTACGGTGACCTGGTCAAAGTGTATGTCTGTGCCAATAAGTGTATCAGCATGAGCATAAATATAGCCATTTTTTACTTCAATGGTGGCGCCAAGTTCCTCTAATGCTTTAAGGTGTAAATTAACAGGGCGTGTGCCAATCGCACAACCACCTGGAAGAGAAACTTTAGCCTCTCCGTATTTGGCAAGCATGGGTCCCAACACTAAGATTGAGGCACGCATGGTTTTAACCAAATTGTAATCAGCGACTAAACTGGTAAGTTTGGATGAGTCAACAAATAAATCACCATTAGATTCCAGGATGAATTCAGCACCCATGTCCATCAATAATCTGAGTGTTGTTGAAATATCACTTAGGTGTGGCGTGTTGGTTAAAGTGATTGGACCGTCTGCCAAAATAGAGGCAAACAAAATAGGTAAAGAAGAGTTTTTAGAGCCAGCAGCTCTAATGGTTCCGTGTAAGGTGTTTCCGCCTTGTATAACCAGTTTGTACACTATTTAAGTTTTTTAACGGTTTTAGCAATTAGGCTGTCAATGCCTTTACGTCTGATATGTGAGTTGAACTGAGCAGCGTAGTTTTTAACCAAACTAACCCCTGAAAAAACCACATCATAAACTTTCCACTGGTTAGAGCGAATCATTTTTAAAGAGATTTTGATTGGCTTTGGGTCGTCGTTAAGTGTAATGAATAATTCAACAATGGCTTTGTTGTCTTTGCGCTTAACCTTAGGATCTACTGAAATACTAACACTATCAAGTTTTTCGTAAGAGCCAAGAATGCCCGCGTAATCTTTCATTAAGGATTGAGAAATGTATTGCTGAAAGATGTGTTTTTGCTGGTCATTAAGATTCTTCCAATGTTTTTTAAGTGCTAGCTCGGTAGAAACATCCATCGCAATACTAGGTATTAGTTTGATCTTAATAAGTGATTTAATATTTTCAGGCGTTGCTTTATCTGCTTTTCTCAATTCCTTTAGTGAAGACAAGGCGCTTACCATGATATTGAGCGCAGCGGTATTTGGCGGATCAACGATATCAGCGACTGAGTCGTTCATCATTTGCACAGGATTCGGCATGCTTGGTATGCCATCCATTGCAAAAGCAATATTTAAGTGAAAAATAGTCAATATAATTGCAAGTCTCTTAATCATGTTTCTTATGCCAAAATAAAATGCTTTTATTTTACCTTTTTTATACAAATGCCGGTTAAAGATAAACTTAAAAATTTGAGCCAGCATCCTGGCGTCTATCAAATGCTTGATAAAAAAGATCAAGTGATTTATGTGGGTAAGGCAAAAAACCTTAAAAAAAGGGTGTCCAGCTATTTTAGCAAGCAGCATTCAGATGGAAAGACTAAGGCTCTGGTTGCTAATATTAAAGATTTTGACGTGATTGTGACAGACACTGAAACTCAGGCTTTGTTATTAGAAAATGAGCTTATTAAGCAATACAAGCCGCGTTACAACATCTTATTAAAAGATGCAAAAAGCTACCCGTATATTTATATTACTAATGACAAACACCCAAGAGTGAGTTTTTATCGTGGGCAGAAAAATAAAGACTACCAATTTTTTGGGCCTTACCCATCAGCCCATGTGGTGAGAGATTCGTTGTCCTTATTGAAAAAAATATTCAAAGTTCGCCAATGCACTAATAGCGTTTACCGATCTCGATCTCGTCCTTGTCTGGAGTATCAAATAGGCCTTTGTACGGCGCCTTGTGTTGGGAAAATAAGTGATGAAAACTACACGCAAGATGTGTCAATGATGTCGTTATTTTTAAGCGGAAAAGACAAAGAAACGCTAGACAAAGTATCAAATAAAATGCAGCAAGCATCAATCGACTTAGATTTTGAGCTGGCAGCGCATTATCGCGATCAGTTGATTGGGTTGCGAATACTCCAAGAGCAACACACCTCTCAAAGTATGGATGACATAGACGTGGTGAGTATTGTTGAGCAAGAGGGTATTCATGCTATTGAAGTGTTGTTTATTCGCTCGGGTAAACAAATCGGGCAAGAATGTGTTTTCCCAAAGCATGCTAAAGGCAAGAATGTTAAGGTGGTTTTATCAGCCTTCTTGCCATTATATTATTTGGGTAAAGACACGCCGAAGCAATTACTTTTAAGTGAAAAACTAGCAGATAAAACACTTATTGCTTCAGCTTTAAATACAAGAATTATCGACACACCTCAAAAAGATAAACGTCATTTTTTAAAAATTGCAGCACTCACCGCGACAGAAAATTTAAAACAACATTTGATTTCAAAGTTCACCAAACGCAAACAACTCGAGCAATTGAAAATAACACTAAACCTTGATTCTCTACCCAATGTTATGGAATGTTTTGATATTAGTCATACCATGGGTGAGGCGACGACTGCCTCTTGCGTGGTGTTTGAAAAAGGCCTGCCCAAGATTAAAAAGTATCGACAATTTAATATTAAAAATATCACCCCTGGCGATGACTATGCGGCGATGAATCAGGCAGTTTTTAGGCGTTATTCTAGGCTTTTGAAAGACGACAAGTCTTTGCCAAATGTAGTGTTTATTGACGGTGGTTTGGGTCAGCTTAATCAAGCGATTATGGTGATGAATTCCATTGGTATTGAATCAGTTCAGCTGGTTGGTGTGGCCAAGGGGGAAGGCAGAAAAGCTGGGCTTGAAACACTGATTATGGTCAAAGATGGTAAGACTCAAAAAATCAACTTGCCGCCTCATGATCAGGCACTCATGCTGGTTAACCATATTCGTGATGAATCGCACAGATTTGCAATTAAAAATCATCGTAATAAACGCGCTAAAAAACGCCAAACCTCTCCACTTGAAAACATTAAAGGAGTGGGTAAGTTGCGACGCACAGCACTACTGAATTATTTTGGCGGGTTTCAAGAAATTCAAAAAGCCAATCGGGATGAAATCGCAAAAGTAGATGGCATATCTCTAGCATTAGCAGATAAAATAGTAGAAAAATTAAGGCGGTGATTTATTTTTAAATTCTTTTTATTTATTTTTGTGATTGCATACGTAGTATGGTTTTTAAACAATCGCGTTTTGGGTAAGCATCTTGCTTTGGCAAAAGTTATTGCCTTTACTTTGGTGGCCTCTAGTGTGCTAGGTTTGATCTTGTGGGTTTTGTCTTCTATCGTAGAGCAGACTTAGTTTTTTCGAGATAAAATCAGTGTGTTTAAGTGCTGTGTGTTTTTAATGACTCGCGCTGACACATTAACTAAAATTGACAGGTTAGACGCCTCCCAAACAGGCAAGTCACGCATATGGTCGCCCATATAATCAAATTGTTTTTTACCAAAACGCTCAATAAGCTTTTGCGCTTTATTGTGTGAAGACAAATTAAAGTCGGCGTTGCTGGCCATTACATCATCAAACAAAGAGCTATCAGTTGATTTGCCTTTAACTGTTTTGGTGGTAGAAGAAAAAAGATCTAAGTTTTGTTTGTTATTAACGACGGTTTCGTTGTTCTTACGTGTTTGAAAATGCTTTACCACTTCAAATGCATAATCTTTATGTGAGGCAGTTGCTAATATGATCGGTGAGCCTTGTTTTTTGCGCTCAATAATATAATCAATCGTGTCTTGAATATAGGGCAGTGTTTGTGCGTCAATACTAAAGCGTTTAACCAGTTGTTCTTTTAAATAACCTTTGCCTTTAGCAAACCAAAAAGGGTACAACAGTATCAGCCACGGGCTTTTTTTAAGTACTGCTATAGAAGATTCGTACAATAGATCAGTGTCAATTAGTGTATGGTCTAAATCGACAATTAAAGGAATATTGTTACTCACTCTAATTCACTCCATTTTTCATAATAACGCTCAAGATCTACCTCTAGTCTAGCCAGTTTAATCAGTGCGTCTTGAGACTCAGGTTGCTGGAAAAACTCAGGGTCGGATAATTGTAATTGAATTTCGCCAATTTCTATTTCTATTTTCTCAATTTTATTGGGTAGCTTTTTAAGTTCTTGCTGTTGTTTGTAGCTGAGTTTTTTACTATCAGGCTTGCTTTTCGGTTTTACTTTAGGTGTTGTTTTGGATTTTTGTTCATCCAGTTTATCTTGTTTTTGGATAAGATAATCATCGTAACCACCAGCATATTGGTTGATAACACCATCGCCATCCATCACCACGGTAGAGCCGACTACATTGTTTAAGAAAGTTCTGTCATGCGAGATTAAAATTAAAGTGCCGGTATAGTCAACCAGCATCTCTTCTAGTAATTCTAAAGTTTCTACATCAAGGTCGTTCGTAGGCTCATCGAGTACAAGTAGGTTAGCAGGTTGTGAAAGAATTTTAGCCAACATTAGGCGGTTTTTTTCACCACCAGAAAACATTCTAATTGGTGCCATGGCTTGTTTTCCAGTAAATAAAAATTGACGCAAATAGCCAATAATGTGTTTACTCTTGCCATCAATATCAATACGCTCACGCCCGCCAGAAACAAAATCCATGGCCTTCATATTTAGGTCAAGATTTTCACGCATTTGGTCAAAATAAGCCAGCTTGATAGTTTTAGAGCGACGAATAGAGCCGCTGTCGGGCTGTAACTCGTCTAATAGTAGTTTGATAAAAGTAGATTTTCCTGTGCCGTTACCGCCGATAACGCCGATTTTTTCACCTTTTAATACCAGCATCGAAAAATCTTTAATCAGGGTTAGGTCGGCTATTTTATAGTTGATTTTTTTGACTTCAAATACCAGTTTAGAAACGCGCTTTTCATCACCTTCTACTGAATGAATTTTGACGCCACCTTGTTTTTTGCGGCGGTTAACAAAAGAAGATCGCATTGCCTCTAAAGAGCGTACTCGTCCTTCGTTGCGAGTGCGCCTGGCTTTAATACCTTGGCGAATCCATACCTCTTCTTGGGCAAGTTTTTTGTCAAAGCGCGCATTGGCCATTTCTTCAGCATGTAATTGATCGTCTTTGCGTTTGACGTAATCTTTATAGCCACAATCAAATACCGACAAATGGCCACGATCTAAATCAAAAACTTTGTTAACAATGCCTGCAACAAACGAGCGGTCATGGCTAATCAGTACTAAAGTACCATGAAATTCTTTTAGCATTCTTTCAAGATCAAGAATAGCAGTGATGTCCATGTGGTTGGTGGGCTCGTCAAGTAGTAGTACGTCAGGCTCTTGAATGAGCGCTCTTGCTAGCATAACGCGTCGTCGCCAACCACCAGAAAGTGTTGATAAAATAGCCTTAGGATTAAGCGTAAAGCGATTTAAGATGGCTTCAATTTTGTGTAGATATTGCCAAGCATCAAGCTCATCAATTTGCGTTTGTAAATCACTTGCTGCTTCCAGATCTCCGTCGTTGATTAGCTGTTGGTAATCGCTTAATATTAACCCGGTATCACCTAGTCCTTCAGCAACAATGTCAAACAGGTTTTTTTCATTGTCTTCAGGTGGTGTTTGCTCAAGATAACTAATTTTTGTGCCATTTTTAATTTTTAATTTGCCATCATCAGCAATAATCGTACCAGCCAAGACGCGCATAAAGGTTGATTTCCCTTCACCATTGCGGCCAATCAGTGCGATTTTGTCACCTTTGTGAATGGTCGAGCTAACGCCATCAAGAATAGGCTTGTCTGAAAAGCTAAGAGAAATATTATCTAGCGTGATAAGTGGCATGGGTTAAAATTAAATTTTTTATATAAATTACTTTTGTATGCGACATTTTATTCGTTTTATTTTGTTATTTTGCTTAATTCAATTAACTCATGCAGAAAGTATTGAGGCTAACGAGTTTTCAAACAATGCTCAAGAAACACGCTATCGTGCTTTAATTGATGAGATTCGCTGCCCGGTTTGTCAAGGGCAGAGCATTGGTGGGTCAAACGCGGGGTTGGCTAAAGACTTGCGCGAACAAGTTCGAAAAATGATCATTAAAGACAATAGTAATGATGAAATTAGACAATTCATGGTTGATCGTTATGGTGATTTTGTAGTGTTTAAGCCACCCGTTAATAAAAACACCTATCTGTTATGGTTTACACCTTTTGTATTTTTAGCGCTAGGCTTATTCTTCTTTATTAGATCTTTATCGAACAAAAAGAAGGTGGCGCAAGCTCAAACAGTCGACACATCAAAAGCTAAGGAATTGCTAAAGTGAGCTATCAGCAAACGCTGTTGGTTACAACTCGTAATCGAGGTGCAACTGAAATTACCCAATTGGTAGATACGATTGTCGCTGAGTCTACACAAGACCATACTTTGTGTCATATATTTGTTGCTCACACTTCAGCATCTTTGATGATTACCGGTAATGAAGACGCAGATGTTTTACTAGATATTGAAGATTATTTTCAAACTCAAGTTGCAGATGCTAACCCAAATTACCGACACAATAATGAAGGTGATTTTGACATGTCTGGGCATATTCGCTCAATACTAACGGGTGAGTCAAAAACCATCCCAATTATTGACTCTAAATTAGCATTGGGAAAATTTCAAGGCTTGTTTTTATATGAGCACCGCGCTGGCGAAAACACTCGAAAATTGATCATAACCCTATCGTGAGTACTGAATTAGAGCTTAGTAATTTAATGGTTGATGCTTATACACATCAAAAAAATGGCGATCTGTCTTTAGCGATTCAGGCGTGGAATGCGTTACTTAATCACACTGCTGCTGATAAAAACTTAAAAGCCAATGCACATTTAAGTTTAGGTAATTTGCATCAATTACAAGGCAATGACGAGCTGGCAATCGAGAGCATGTCTAGTGCTATTAAAGCCAACCCGAATAGTGCCGAAGCTTATTTTTGTTTGGCTTATATGGAGCAAGAGAAGGATAATTTTGCCTCAGCAATCGAATATTTTGAAAAAGCATTGGCACTTAATGTGAACGATTCTGGTGCGTTTAATAATTTAGGCAATTGCTATGATCAGTTAGAAAAAAGCACTGAGGCGATTAACGCTTATTCTCAAGCCATTACTTTAGACAAAAACTATATTGCAGCAATTTATAACCGTGGTAATGCTTATATGAAAATTGCAAAAGACGATCTTGCCTTAAAAGATCTGAATAAAGCCATTGAATTGGATGCAAATTTTTACCAAGCCTATTATAATCGTGGCACTTTATTTAAGCGTATGGGAAAATCCAGCGAAGCTGAAGATGACCTAACTAAAGCAAAAGCATTAGCACAACAAGAACTAGAGGAAAAAACAAAGCAGTGAGTAACCAAGACGACAACAAATTAATTACTGAACGAAGATCAAAATTAGCCACGCTTCGAGAAGCAGGTAATCCTTTTATTAATGATTTTAAGCCAGCCAATTTAGCGCAGGATATTATCAATGATTATGATGGCTTTTCTAAAGAAGAGCTAGAAGAAAAAAACATCAAAGTGTCTGTAGCAGGGCGCATGATGCTTAAGCGTGTTATGGGTAAAGCGAGCTTTGCCACGTTACAAGATTCGTCAGCACAAATTCAGCTGTTTGTCACACGTGACGAGCTACCCGAAGGTTTTTATAACGAGCAGTTTAAAAAATGGGACATTGGCGATATCATTGGTGCAACTGGTAGTTTGTTTAAAACCAAAGTCGGTGAGCTGTCAATTCGCATTAGTGAGATCAAACTACTAACTAAATCACTACGACCACTACCTGAAAAATTTCACGGTTTATCTGATCAAGAGATTCGCTATCGTCAGCGTTATGTTGATTTAATCACCAACAAAGATGCACGCAACACCTTTAAAAGGCGTAGTACTATTGTGGCTTATATTCGTAATTTCTTTAATAATATTGATTTTATCGAAGTAGAGACACCAATGCTACAAACCATCCCTGGTGGTGCAACAGCCAAGCCGTTTGAGACGCATCACAATGCGCTTGATATTGGCATGTATCTGCGTATTGCACCTGAGCTTTACCTTAAGCGTTTGGTGGTTGGTGGTATGGACCGCGTATTTGAAATTAATCGTAATTTTAGAAACGAGGGCTTATCAACACGCCATAATCCAGAATTCACCATGATTGAATTCTACCAAGCTTACGCGACTTACCATGATTTAATGGATCTAACTGAGCAGCTATTCCGCGGTATTGCTGTGGATGTATGCGGTAGTGCCACTATTCATTATCAAGGTGATGATTTTGATTTTTCACAATCGTTTGATCGTATCAGTGTGTTTGATTCAATCTTGCAATACAATCCAACACTAACTGCAGACGATTTAAACGAGGCCAATGCAACAGCAACCGCTGAAAAATTAGGCATTCAGGTGAAGGGTAATTGGGGCTTGGGTAAAACCCAGATTGAAATTTTTGAAGCGACGGTTGAAGAGAGATTAATGCAGCCAACTTTTATTACCGAGTATCCGACCGAAGTATCTCCACTCGCACGTCGTAATGATGATAACCCATTTATTACTGATCGTTTCGAGTTGTTTATTGGTGGTCGTGAAATTGCCAATGGTTTTTCTGAGCTGAATGATGCAGAAGACCAAGCCGCAAGATTTAAAGCCCAAGTAGCTGAGAAAGATGCGGGTGATGATGAAGCCATGCATTATGATGCAGACTACATTCGTGCCCTAGAATATGGCATGCCACCAACGGCAGGTGAGGGTATTGGTATTGATCGTTTGGTTATGTTGTTCACTGATTCACCGTCGATTCGTGATGTGCTACTATTTCCGCACATGAGGCCAGAAGCTAAGTGATTCCGGTTCTAACTATTGACGGCCCTAGTGGCGTTGGAAAAGGCACCGTAGCCCGTATTATTGCACAACAACAAGGTTGGCATTTATTAGATTCTGGTGCAATTTACCGTGCTTTTGCATTGGCGGTTGATGCTAGAGGTGTTGATGTTGCAGATGAAGCTGCCTTGGAAGAAATAGCAAATAATCTTGATTTAGAATTTAAAACCAAAGCTGATAGCGAGCTAGTCAGTGTGTATTTAGACGGCAAAGATGTATCTAAAGTTTTACGTACCGAGCAAACAGGTGAGATGGCCTCAAAAATCGCTTCAATTGGCGTGGTTCGCGCTGCACTTTTAAAGCGCCAACAAGCCTTTGAAAAAACCCCTGGTTTGGTGGCTGATGGCCGTGATATGGGTACGGTTGTTTTTGCTGAGGCACCCTTTAAAGTATTCCTAACAGCAAGCGCACAGGAGCGCGCCAATAGACGCCTAAAACAATTGCAAAACCAAGGGTCTGAGGGTATAATTTCGAAAATCTTAGCGGATGTTGTGGCTAGAGACGAGCGGGATTCTTCTCGCAAACACTCACCACTCAAACCTGCCAAAGACGCCTTAATCATTGATACCACTGAGTTATCAATTGATAAGGTAATCACTCAAGTGAGTGAATTGATTAAAGCTTAAGCGGTTAAGCTTTATAAATAAACTAACCCGATAATCACCCAACTTATACCGTTGTTGGAATATTTACCGGTCAATATCAAAGAAGAAAATATGTCAGAATCATTTGCAGAGCTGTTTGAAAACAGCGTAGAACAACAAAACGTAAAAGTAGGCGCCTTATTAATGGGTACCGTCGTTAGTATTAATCGTGAAAAAGCGATTGTAAACGTTGGACTAAAATCAGAGGGTTTCATCTCTCTAGACGAATTTAAAAATCCACAAGGTGAATTAGAGGTTGCAGAAGGCGATGTAGTAGAAGTCGCTCTAAAATCAATCGACGATGGCCTAGGAAATACATTATTGTCGCATGCTGATGCGAAGCGCATCAAGCTATGGCAGTCACTTGAAACTGCAATGAATTCTAAAGAAGTGGTAACAGGTATTGTTACTGGCGCTGTTAAAGGCGGTCTTACAGTTGATATTGGCGTAGTTAAAGCATTCTTACCGGGCTCATTAGTTGATGTTCGCCCAGTTAAAGATTTCTCATACCTTACTGGTCAAGAAATTGAAGCGATCGTTATCAAGATGGACGAAGTTAGAAACAACA
>JABGOT010000046.1 GCA_018648985.1 Candidatus Ruthturnera sp. | reverse complement strand
ACCTTGAATCAGTGGGTAGAGAAATTCATGAATGGCAATGTCTTGACCTGCTTTGTAACGATCGGAAAAATCATTGCGTTCGAGCATTCTTGCCATAGTTTTTTGACTGGCAAGTTGAATCATTTCTAAAGCGCTCATTTTCCCTATCCAGTCAGAGTTAAAAACGACTTTAGTTTTGTCTTTGTCTAATATTTTGAAAACTTGATCTTGATAAGACTCTGCATTCTTTAAAACTTGTTCTTTGGTGAGTGGCGGACGTGTGGCACTCTTGCCAGTTGGGTCGCCAATCATAGCGGTGAAATCACCAATCAAGAATAAAATTTCATGACCTAAGTCTTGTAATTGCTTGAGCTTATTGATAAGCACTGTATGCCCAAGATGAAGGTCTGGTGCTGTTGGATCAAAACCTGCTTTAATGCGTAAAGGTTTGTTTTTAGCGAGTTTTTTCTTTAGCTCGTCAAGTGGCAATATTTCATCAGTACCGCGCTGGAAAACGGCTAATGTTTGTTCTGTATTCATGATTATTTAGCTTCTTGTGTGACCGTCACCAAGGACGATGAATTTTTGTGAGGTTAGCCCCTCTAAACCAACTGGGCCACGTACGTGGAATTTGTCAGTGCTGATGCCAATTTCTGCGCCAAGACCATATTCAAAGCCATCAGCAAATCCGGTAGAGGCGTTGATCATCACTGATGATGAATCGACTTCAGTGATAAAACGACGACCGGATGTGTAGTTTTCAGTAACGATAGACTCGGTATGGCCAGAGCCGTGCTGATCAATATGATCGATAGCCTCAGACATCGAGCTGACAATACGAATGGATAGAATTGCATCTAAATATTCTGTGTCCCAATCCTCATCTGTTACTTCAATAACTTGATCAGACAACTGCATGGTTTGATCACAGCCTCTAAGCTCTACGCCTTTGGCTAGATATTCCACGATTAACTCAGGCAATACTCTGCCAACTGCTGATGCGTGCACCAGTAAAGTCTCCATAGCGTTGCACACGCCGTAACGTCGTGTTTTGGCGTTAAAGGCGATTTTGATGGCTTTTTGTGTATCAGCATCTTTGTCAATATAAGTGTGACAAACACCATGTAAATGCTTAATTACTGGTACTTTTGAATTTTCACTAATGGCTTCAACTAAGCCTTTGCCACCACGTGGAATAATGGCATCCACATAATCGCTGGCTTTAACTAATTCAGTGACTGCTTCGCGGTCGGTAGTGTCGATTAGTTGTATGCAGTACTCATTTAAGCCGGCATCGATTAAACCGTCTTTAACGCAAGCGTAAAGCGCAAGATTAGAATGAATGGCTTCTGATCCGCCACGCAAAATTGCACCATTGCCTGATTTTAGGCAAAGCGCTGCTGCATCAATCGTAACATTTGGACGAGATTCATAAATGATGCCCATCACCCCTAAAGGCACACGCATCTTGCCGACTTGAATGCCACTTGGTCGGAATTTTAAATCGGTAATTTCACCGATTGGATCAGGCAATGTGGCGATTTGATTCAGGCTTTCGATAATGCCGTCAAGTCGAGCATCGTCTAACATTAGTCGGTCGATTAATGCGTCATCTAATCCGTTGTCTTTGCCATGTATAAGGTCTTGTTGATTGGCTGTAAGAATGTTTTTACGGTTTTGATCAATCTGACTGGCGATATTAATCAAAGCATTATTTTTTGCCTCAGTTGTGGCGACACGCAGAGTTTTTGCAGCAGATCGTGCGTTCTTGCCTAGTGTGGTAATTAAGTCAGTTATTGAACCCATAGTGTTTTCCCAGCTAAATTTAGTAGTAGTGTGCGTAATTCATCAATTACATTGAGATTATCCATGCCTTTGATTGAGCGGTCAATACGTCCGAGCGATAATAATAGTTTTTGTAAACGTGGATAAGAGTGGCGTTTAAGAATACTGGCAACGATTGGTTTTCTTTTATTCCACACTCGGTGACTTTGTAAAACTGAATCTACCTGTTTTACTTGTTGTAGTTCGATCGACATATTGATGATTGAATTGATCTCTCGATACAAAGAACTGCTAAGCTGAATTGGCATTGCCGTGTCATCAAGCAGTGTTTCGTAAATTTTAAGCACTTGATTTCCGTCACCCAAGAGTGCTGCGTCAATTAAACCGTAAATGGTGTATTTAGATTGTTGATTGATTTGATCTAAATAGGCTTGGGTGTCGATCTTGCCGTTAGGGTAAGCCATTTGTAGTTTTTGGATTTCTTGCATAGAGGCCAATAAATTTCCCTCGGTACAAAAAGCGATACCCTGCGCTATTTCTGCATTGGGTTCTAATCCGAGTGTTGCCATATGGTTGGCAATCCAGCCTACAAGGTGGTCACTTTGCACTTCCCAGTGTTGAACGACGCCGCCAAATTGCTCGAGCGTTTTAAACCATTTGCTTTTTTGCTGAGCCATATCAAGCTTGCCGGTAGAGATGATAAGTAAAATATCGCTAGGCATCGATGCGGCGATTTCACTCAACGCTTTTGATCCTTTGACGCCGATTTTTCCGGTTTTTAGTCGGCATTCGATAATGCGTTTTGGTGAAAATAGAGAGATGGCTGACATCTCAGCAACAATTTTACCCCAGTCAAAATTGCCATCAACTTCAAAACTGATTTTGTCGTCAAAACCTTGAGTTTTGGCAGCGTCTCTAATTTGGGTTAGGCTTTGTTCGACTAATAAAAGCTCTGGGCCGAAAACAAAGTAAAGGGAGTTGAGTTGGTTGGCTAGTGTGCTGTTAAGTTGTTCTGGCCTAATTTTCATTTAAGCGATTTAATCTTCTCAACAATTTTTTGATAATGGTGTTGCGAAGTTGCGTATAGCCTTCTTCAATTTGTAATCTATCGGCTTGTGTGGCACTCATTTTGCTTAAATGCATATTGGCTGTTAAATCTTGAGAAAGTAATAATTTTTTGCTGTTATTAAAGATCTTAACAGGCACGCTGATACTTAGTGTGTAGCTATTAGATTTACCAGCTGACGTGTAAGAAGAAGTTTGTTTTTTCTGAACCTCGGCACCAATTTGGATGGCTAAAGATTGAGTGGCTTCAGCGTTAAAACGTTTTTTTAATTCAACTGCAAAAGCGTTGTTGTCAGTAGAAGTAATTGATGCGTTTAGCGGTGTGTTTTTAACAGGTGTGTGAAAGCCACAAGCACTTAGTAAACTGGTGATAAGAATAATAGATATTAAATTAATCTTTGACATAATTTTGCAGGTGTTTCATATTAAGTTAAGAATTATGACAGAATTTGAATTTATTTGTTGTTAAACCTTGAAAAATCACCATCAATCCCTATATAAGAGAGCAATAGGGTATATTTATCTTCTTCTTTTTATTGATTTTTTATTATGTTTAAAAATTTATTACTTTGGTTGGTTTTGGGTAGTGTCCTGACCTCAATTTTTAGCCAGTTTCAGGTTGGCGAACAGAAAAACGAGATCACTTATTCTCAGTTTATTCAAAGCGTTAAACAAGGCGATGTTTCAAGCGTTACGCTTTCAGGTAACAATGTTAAAGGCATAGGTGCTGGCGGCGAACAGTTTACAACTTATAATCCGGGCGATTTAGGCTTGATGGGTGACTTACTAGATGGTGGTGTTTCTGTTGAAGCTAAACCGCCTGAAAAAGATGGATTCTTCAAACAGCTTGTTATTTCTTTAGCACCGATTTTATTATTGATTGGTGTAATTCTCTACACCATGAAAGGTGCAGGCGGTGGAATGGGTGGTAAAAATCCGATGAGCTTTGGCAAGTCAAAAGCGCGCCTAATTCCTAAAGATGAATCCAATACCACTTTTGATGATGTGGCTGGCGTAGAAGAAGCTAAAGAGGATGTAGCCGAGTTGGTTGATTTTTTATCTGACCCAGGTAAGTTTACCAAAGTAGGCGGAAAAATCCCTAAAGGTGTGTTGCTAGTCGGCCCTCCTGGAACGGGTAAAACGCTTTTAGCTAAAGCCATTGCCGGCGAAGCTGAAGTGCCATTTTTCTTTATTTCTGGTTCTGATTTTGTAGAGATGTTTGTCGGCGTGGGCGCATCAAGAGTGCGCGACATGTTTGAGCAAGCTAAAAAAAATGCACCTTGTATTATCTTTATTGATGAAATTGATGCAGTGGGTCGCCAGCGTGGTGCCGGCATGGGTGGCGGTCATGATGAGCGCGAGCAAACATTGAACCAAATGTTGGTAGAAATGGACGGTTTTGAAGGCTCTGAAGGCATTATTGTTATTGCAGCCACTAACCGACCAGATGTACTAGACCCTGCATTACTTAGACCTGGACGCTTTGATCGCCAAGTGATGGTGGGCTTGCCAGATATTAATGGCCGTGATGCTATTTTGAAAGTGCACATGCGTAATTTGCCGATTGCTAAAAATGTTAAATCCGTTAATATCGCCAAAGGTACGCCGGGTTTTTCTGGTGCAGACCTTGCTAACCTTTGTAATGAAGCGGCATTGATTACTGCTGGTAAAGATAAAAAATTAGTCGGTATGCAAGAATTTGAAAAAGCCAAGGATAAAATTATGATGGGCGCTGAGCGCAAATCTATGGCAATGGATGAGGCTGAAAAAGAAATGACGGCTTACCATGAAGCTGGGCACGCAATTGTAGGTCGACTAGTGCCTGAGCACGATCCGGTTTATAAGGTCAGTATCATCCCAAGAGGTAGAGCGTTAGGTGTGACTATGTTCTTGCCAGAAAAAGACAGTTATAGTATTTCAAGACGTAAGCTGAATTCACAAATTGCTGCTTTATTTGGTGGTCGTATTGCTGAAGGACTTATTTATGGTGCAGATGCAGTAACCACCGGTGCGAGTAATGATATTGAGCGCGCCACCGAGATTGCCCACAAAATGGTAAAACAATGGGGCATGTCAGACAAGCTAGGGCCTTTGGCTTATGGTGAAGATGAAGGTGAAGTGTTCTTGGGTAAGCAAGTGACTAAGCATAAGCACATCTCTGAAGACACCTTTAAAGTAATTGATAGTGAAATTCGCGATATTATTGACGAAAATTACGCTGTAGCAACCAAAATTCTAGAAGAAAACAAAGACATTTTGGTAGAAATGACCAAGGCTTTAATGGAGTTTGAAACCATTGATAAAGAGCAAATTGATGACTTGATGGCTAGAAAGCCAATCAGAGAGGCGGCAGTGATCACTGACTCTGAAGTGGCTTCTACTGAATTAGGTTCAGGCGTTGATGCAGACACAGATACTGATGCTGACGACACCAACGATTCTGACGATAAGCCTGTTGACGGCAATCTAAAAATCGTTTAAATAATATTGGCTATAGTCGCGTTATGACTATTGATTCCTCAAAACCAGTGATTATGGGCGTGTTGAATATCACGCCCGATTCATTTTCAGATGGTGGTCAAAATTTTGATATGGCTGACGCCATTACAAGCGCTAAGTTAATGATTGCACAAGGTGCAGATATTATTGATATTGGTGGTGAATCTACCCGACCAGGCGCGCAAGCAGTTTCAACATCGGATGAAATTGACCGTGTTATTCCCGTTATTGAAGCACTATATCATGCGAGCGATATTCCTATTTCGATCGATACCTCAAAGCCAGAAGTAATGAAGCAGGCGGTAAAAGCAGGCGCTAGTATGATTAACGATGTATGCGCTTTGAGCGCTGATGGTGCATTAGAAATGGCAGCATCACTGAATGTTGATGTATGTTTGATGCATATGCAGGGCAGCCCTAGAACCATGCAAAAAGACCCAACTTATATTGATGTGGTAGATGACATTAAAAACTTCTTTAGCAAACGAATTAAGGCTTGTGTTGCCGCTGGCATTGCTGAAGATAAAATTATCTTAGACCCTGGCTTTGGCTTTGGTAAAACGCTGAATCATAATTTAGAAATCTTAAAACGCTTTCATGAGTTTAAGAGCTTTGGCCTTCCAGTTTTGGCAGGGCTGTCTCGTAAGTCAATGATTGGTGCGTTGCTTAATGATAGAAATATTGATGGAAGGGTTATTGGTAGTGTGGCAGGGGCTATAATAGCAGTGCAAAATGGTGCAGATATTGTGCGTGTGCACGATGTGTTAGAAACCAAAGATGCGCTGACGATTTTAGGGGGAGTAAATTGAGTAATTATTTTGGTACCGATGGCATACGTGGAAAAGTAGGTGTTACCCCTATTACAGCTGATTTCTTTTTAAAACTTGGTTGGGCAGTCGGCTCAGTTTTGGCGCAAAAAAAATCAAAAACCAGTGTGATTATTGGCAAAGACACGCGAGCATCAGGCTATTTATTTGAATCTGCCCTTGAAGCAGGTTTTTTATCAGCTGGTGTCGATGTGGGCTTATTGGGGCCAATGCCAACACCGGCAATTGCCTATTTAACGCAAACCTATAATGCTAATGCTGGTGTGGTGATTAGCGCCTCGCATAATCACTTTCAAGATAATGGAGTTAAATTCTTCTCAGCAAAAGGCTTTAAACTTAGTACCGAGGATCAAAACGCTATTGAAAAAAAATTAGATGAGCCAATGCAAAGTGTGGGCAGTGAAAGCATTGGTAAGGCAGTTCGTCATGAGCAGTCATTAGGTCGATACATCGATTTTTGTAAATCAACTTTTGATCGATCGGTTGATTTGTCAAGCCTAAACATTGTGATTGATTGCGCCAATGGCGCTACTTATCATATTGCAGAAAATGTATTTTCTGAATTGGGGGCTAATACCACAATCATTCATAATCAGCCAGATGGTTTTAATATTAACCTTGATTGTGGTGCGACAGATACCAAGAATTTACAGCAAGTTGTTTTAGAAAGCAAAGCTGACTTAGGTATTGCTTTTGATGGCGATGGCGATCGCTTAATGATGATTGATAAAAACGGAGAATTGGTTGATGGCGATGAATTGGTGTTTATTGTCGCCAAAGCTTGGCATGAGCAAGGTCGACTAACAAGTAATACAGTGGTTGGAACCAAAATGACCAATTTGGGTGCGCGTCACGGCTATCGAGATTTAGGTATTAACTTTATTGAAGCTGATGTGGGCGATCGCTTTGTTATGGAGCAAATGCAATCAAACAATTCAATTTTAGGTGGTGAAGGCTCTGGGCACATTATTTGTTTGGATAAAACCACTTCTGGCGATGCTATTATTGCTGCACTCCAAGTATTAGAAGCTATTGCTAAACCTGGAAAAACATTAGCTGGATTAAAGTCAGAAATGCAAAAATACCCCCAGGTTTTGATCAATGTCAAAACTGCAGAAAAAATTGATTTAGACCAACATGAAGTCTTAAAACAAACACAACTTGAAGTTGAAAAAGCTTTGGGTGATGAAGGTCGAGTGTTAATTCGTGCCTCAGGTACCGAGCCACTGATTCGTGTTATGGTTGAAGGCAAAGACTTGTCTTTGGTACAAAAAAGCGCTGAACAACTGGCCGATACATTGCGCTAATGAGCTTTGACGATACTGAGTTAGTATTAGTCGGTTTAATTTTTCTTTGGGCGGGCTTTGTCCGTACCGGGTTAGGGTTTGGTGGTGCTGCTTTAGGTTTGCCATTAATGCTATTGGTTGGCGCAACGCCAGTTTATTGGCTGCCAATCATCGGTATTCATTTGTTGTTTTTCTCATCACTGACGCTGGCTAAATCCTTAAAAAAAGTAGACTGGCCTTATCTAAAACGGTCATTATTATGGATTATTCCACCGACTTTAGTGGGTGTGGCAGGTTTGTTGAGCTTGCCTGATGATGTGATTGTGGTGTTTATTTATTCAATCACTATTTTTTATGCCATTACTTGGATTTTTAACACTAAAATTGCCTCACATAGCCCGTGGGTAGATAAATTACTATTAGTATTAGGTGGGTATGTGGCCGGCACATCGCTCACCGGCGCACCACTGATTGTGGCTGTGTATATGCGCCATGTCGCTAAAGAATATTTGCGCAATACGTTGTTTGTGCTGTGGTTTATTTTAGTGAGTATTAAAATGATTACTTTTGTGATTATGAATGTTGATATTGATTGGGAGTTTTCACTTTTACTAATTCCAGTGGCTGCTATCGGGCACGTGCTTGGTATTAAGGCGCACCAAAGTATTACTCAAAATGATGAAGCCTTTAAACGCTGGGTGGGCGGTGCTTTATTTGTCATTAGTTCATTTGGATTATTCAAGCTATTTTTGAGTTAAAATCTACGGTATGAACGAATACGTCCTCATCTTAGTCAGTACCATTTTGGTGAATAATTTTGTACTGGTTAAGTTTCTAGGTTTATGCCCGTTTATGGGTGTGTCAAAAAAAGTAGAAACCGCGATTGGCATGGGTTTTGCTACGACTTTTGTCCTAACTTTGGCAAGCCTATCAAGCTATTTGATTAATACTTATATTTTAATTCCATTTGAGTTGGAATACCTACGCACGATTGCCTTTATTGTTACTATTGCAGGGGTGGTTGGTTTTACTGAACTGGTGGTAAACAAAACCTCCCCAGTGCTACATCAATCTTTAGGTGTATTTTTGCCGTTGATCACCACTAACTGTGCAGTACTTGGTGTGGCACTCTTAAATGTTGGGCAAGACAACGGATTTTTAGCATCAGGCGTATATGGCTTTGGTGCAGCAATTGGTTTTTCGTTTGTGTTAGTGGTATTTTCTACCATTCGTGAGCGTATTGAAAGTGCAGATGTGCCACTTGTATTTCAAGGCACGCCAATTGCACTGATTACTGCCGGATTAATGTCGATGGCATTTATGGGTTTTATTGGGTTAGCATAATGAGACTTCATCATGTTTGATTCTGTTTTCATTTTTTCTGCTTTGGCGCTTGGGCTCGGTTTGGTTCTAGGTTACGCTGCGATTAAATTCAAGGTTGAGGGGAATCCTTTAGTGGATCAAATTGATGCAATCTTGCCACAGACGCAATGTGGCCAGTGCGACTATCCAGGTTGTCGACCTTATGCAACAGCAATCGCCAATGGTGAAGCGCCGATTAATCAATGCCCACCAGGTGGTCAAGAGGGGGTTGATGCGTTAGCAGCATTACTCGATGTAGAAATATTGATGCTTAATGAAGCGCATGGAGAAACCCATCCTGATCATGTGGTAACTGTAGATGAAGCCGTATGTATTGGCTGCACACTATGTATCCAAGCTTGTCCAGTGGACGCTTTTGTCGGGGCCTCTAAAGTAATGACAAGCGTCATTTCAGATGAATGTACTGGTTGTGACTTATGCATACCAGTATGCCCAGTGGATTGTATTCATATATTGGAAACCACACCAACATTGAGTACTTATGTTCCCGATGTCGCTGAGATTGCCCATGCTTAGTCAATCATTTAGTGGCGGCATCGTTATCCCTAATCCACATCCGGTAGAGATAGTAGAAATTATCTTAGCGCCGTTGCCAGATAAAGTGGTTTTACCTTTGCAACAACGTATTGGTGATGAAGCTATTCCTTGTGTTAAAGTAGGTGACAAAGTCCTGACTGGCCAAGTTATAGCTAAAACTGAAGATCATTTTTGTGTGCCTATTCATGCTTCAATTTCTGGCAAAGTAGTGACGATTGACGAGCGCACCATTCCACACAAATCAGGCTTAAAATCAAAGTGCATTACTATTGAATCAGATGGTAAAGATCAATGGGTAGAACATAAGGGTTGCGGTACAGATTTCCTGCATTGTGATCAATCTACCATGATTGAATATATCCAAGCGTCAGGTATTGTTGGTTTAGGTGGTGCTGGATTTCCTGCTCATGCCAAATTAGAAGGCATTCAAGATTGTCATACTTTAATTATTAATGGCACTGAATGCGAGCCAGGCATTATGTGTGATGATGCACTGATGCAGAGCCACCCTCGTGAGGTGATTCGCGGTGTGGAGATTTTGTTACATATTTGTGGTGCACAACGCGCAATCATCGCTGTTGAAGATGACAAGCAAGAGGCGCTAAACTCATTATTAATGTATTGCCATAATGACCGAATTAGTATTGAACAAATCCCTACTAAATATACTTCAGGCGCTGAAAAATTATTAATTAAAGCATTATTAGGCATTGAAGCCCCATCAGGTGGGTTCGCTATTGACATGGGTGTTGTCTGTCAAAATGTCGCCACTACAAAGGCAATTTTTGATGCGGTAATAGACAGTAGGCCCCTAGTATCTCGTATTGTAACCGTGACCGGATCGGGTGTTGAATCGCCAAATAATTTTGAGGTGCGTTTAGGTGCATCGTTTGAACATATTGTGTCAATGTCAAATCCAAACGATAATCAACACGCTGTGCGCATGGGTGGCATGATGATGGGTGTTGATGTTAAAGATACAACAGTACCAATATGCAAGATTACCAATTGTATTTTTGTCAATAATGCACTAGAAAAGCCCGACACTCAAGAATGTATTCGTTGCGGAACATGCAATCAAGCTTGCCCAGTTGATTTATTACCACAACAGCTTTATTGGTACGCTAAGAGTGAGAATACCGACAAAGCAATGGATTATAATTTATCAGATTGTATTGAATGCAGATGTTGTGATTATGTATGTCCAAGTCACATTCCTTTAGCTGAGTATTTTTCTTTTGCTAAAGCGTTGTATCGTAAGAATACTGAAGATCAATATCGAACGGATATTGCCAGAGAAAGATTTGAATTTAGAGAATATCGTTTAGAGCGTAATAAGCAAGAGCGCACTAAAATGATGGCCGCTAAAAAAGAAGAACTAAAGAAAAAAATGGCCAATGACAAATCTCAAAAAGACAAAATAGCCGCTGCCATGGCGCGTGTTGAGAAAACAAAGAAGAAAAAAGATGATGCACAGTAATACATTGAGTACTAATCAAATGATGCGCCAAGTCATTTACGCTTTGGCGTTAGGTGTTGTTGCAGCTTACACCTTCTTTGGTTGGGGTGTTATTGTACAAATTGTGTTAGCTATAGTGGCAGCAATCGCAGTTGAGTCTGCTTTTTTAAGTATTCGAAATCGCCCAATTAAGCCATCAATTAGTGATGGGTCAGCAATCTTAACCGCTGTTTTATTGGCAATTTCCATCCCTAGTATTGCGCCTTGGTGGATTGTTGTAGTGGGTGTGGCATTTGCCATTATTTTTGGCAAACAACTTTATGGTGGGTTAGGTAATAACCCTTTTAATCCAGCCATGTTGGGCTATGCATTTTTGCTAATTTCTTATCCGTTGCAAATGAC
>JABGOT010000007.1 GCA_018648985.1 Candidatus Ruthturnera sp. | reverse complement strand
TCATCACGCTGTTTAATTTTTGCATCAATGTCTTCATCGGCTAAATCAACACCTTGTTTTAAAAAGCTGTCTGCATCGGTTTGCAAAATACCGATATAACTGCCGAGCTTCTGCAACAGTTGAGCCAAAGCATTAGCTTGGTCGATGTCTTTTTCTCGTTGTGAATTAATCGTTTTGGCTAGTTCAAACAAAATACTCAATGCAATTGGCGTATTAAAGTCATCATCCAATGCTGCATTAAAACGAGATTCAAAATCAAAGCGTTGTGAGACTTCATCCATCGCTGCGTCAGAAGCGCTTAATCCACGAATCGCTGTGTACAGGCGCGTTAGTGAAGTTTTTGCCAAGCTTAAATTATCGTCACTAAAGTTTAGCGGGCTACGATAATGCGAGCTCATAATAAAGTAGCGTAAAGTTTCGCCGTCATAACTTTCTAGCACACCACGAATGGTAAAAAAGTTATTCAGCGATTTGCTCATTTTTTCATCGTTAATATTAACAAAACCAACATGCATCCAAGTGTTTACAAAAGTGCAACCATTCGCACCTTCACTTTGGGCAATCTCATTTTCATGGTGTGGGAATGTCAAATCCATACCACCACCATGAATATCAAAATGGTTGCCCAAATGGTGGCATGACATCGCAGAACACTCAATATGCCAACCAGGTCGTCCATCACCCCAAGGCGATGACCAGCTTGGTTCGCTTGGCTTGGCCATCTTCCACAAGACAAAATCTAGTGGATCTCTTTTGTCAGACTCGACATCAACTCTAGCACCAGCTTCAAGCTCATCTAAGTTTTTGCCACTCAGCTTGCCGTAGCCTTCAAAATCACGCACCGAATAATATACATCGCCATTATTGCCTTGATAGGCAATGCCTTTTTCAATCAGTGTCTCGATCATATAAAACATTTGATTAATAGCATCAGTGGCACGTGGCTCTACATCAGGTGGTAGTACGCCAAGCGCTTGTTCGTCTTCATGCATGGCATCGATAAAACGATTGGTTAAACTGTAAATATCTTCTTTATTTTCAACGGCACGCTTGATAATTTTGTCATCAATATCGGTAATATTGCGCACGTATTCAACATTGGGAAAGTGTCGCCTTAGATGACGAGTAATCACATCAAACATCACCAGCACACGAGCATGCCCCATGTGGCAATAATCGTATACGGTCATGCCACAAACATACATTCCTACCTTGTTAGGGTTGATTGGATGAAAGGCTTCTTTCTGTTTGGTTAAGGTATTAAAAATTTTCAACATGTGAGCATTTTAAACGGATTTGTAACTTAATACATCGATACCTGGTGCATGCATAAGTAAACCCTTATTTTTTATATGATTTATACAACTTGTCAGTTGTATAATTGGCTGGTTTTTTATTATATTATTTGGAGAAAGTATGAGTGTTTTAGTCACACAACAAGCCCCTGATTTCACAGCGGCAGCGGTTTTAGCCAACGGTTCTATCGTTGATGATTTTCAATTATCAAGCCTTAAAGGCAAAAAGATCATGTTGTTCTTTTACCCATTGGACTTTACTTTTGTTTGTCCTTCAGAAATCTTAGCACACCATCATCGTATTGCAAAGTTTGCTGAGAAGGGTGTTGAAGTTGTGGGTGTTTCAGTAGATTCACAGTTTACACACAATGCATGGCGAAATACTACCCCTGCTGATGGCGGTTTAGGTGCAATCGACTTCCCATTAGTGGCTGATACAGATCACTCAATTATGGAAGCTTACGGCATTGTGCATCCAGCAGGTATCGCACTACGTGCTTCATTCTTAATTGACGAAAACTTTGATGTACGTCATCAAGTAGTTAACGACCTT
>JABGOT010000012.1 GCA_018648985.1 Candidatus Ruthturnera sp. | reverse complement strand
CGGTAATCATGCCCAAATCGCCATGACCAGCTTCACCCGGATGTACAGCAAAAGCCGGTGTACCCGTTGAAGCAAAGGTTGCTGCAATTTTGTTACCAATATGGCCAGACTTACCCATACCAATTAAAACCACTTTGCCTGTGCAGTTTTGAATTAATTGGCATGCATCAACAAAACTTTGATCAAGTCTATTGGCTAACTGGGTAACAGCTTGCGCCTCAGTGAGGATAACTTCTTTAGCAGATTGTAGTAATGAGTTAGACATGATCTAAATATCTCCATTTGTTTGGTATGCATTTTAAATCAGCTAGGCTAGCCATTGTGGCTGTATAAAGATTCGCCTCGTCTTCGTACACAAGTTGATAGTATCGAATTTTCATCGTCAGCGCTGACCCAAATACGATAGATCCGAGAACAATTAACGAACCCAGTGATAATGTAGACACACCTGTCACCCCTTGTCCGATCGTGCAACCCATACCAAGTACACCACCTATTCCCATTAACAATCCACTGACAATGTGGTTGATTAAATCGCTAATTGAACTAAACCATTCCAAGCGAAATGATTGGTTTAATATAGCATAAAAGAATGAGCCTACTAGTACTCCTAAACCAGCAATTAGTGCAAATGTAATATAGGTTGTATCAAATGTAGAACTCACCAATGCAGAAAAATGTCCAGAAGGCGCGACAAAAGTCAGAGATTGTGCACCCAGGGCATAAGGCTTTGCATCCATCATTTCTGCCTCTTCAAGTAGTTCTTGCCCCATCGGTCCAGAGGATATATACCAAGCAATCGCCACACAAATGCCGATAGTTAAACCTGCTAGGATATTATGCTTATCTTTTCTAAATTTCTCCGTTCTGAATAAGTATAAAAGTGCAGCGATTGAAATAATAAATCCAAGCATTAATTTTGTATTCAGTACATCTGTTTGGATGATATGCGCGGTGATCGCTCCCAGGTCTTGGCTATTGATATCGTATTCTGTTAAATCAACATCTAATACGCTTGTCCATTGTAAAAAGAAAGTGTACATAAAATCGGTAAACATCATTAAGTAAGCACCAAATGCCATCATTGCAAAAATGATGACTGATTTTAGATTTCCAGCACCAATTCTGACCAAAGTTTTATTGCCACAACCTGAGCCAATCGTCATGCCAATACCAAAGATCAATCCTCCAATAAGGTATCTTAGCCAAGCAAAGGTGGGTGTATTGTAGGGCGGACTAGCTGTGTCATTACTTTGGGTTAATGATGAATCAATTAATTCAGTGTAAGTAAGTAATGTGACTAAAAATAATGCAGAAACTGCAGCTAACATCCATGACTTAAATCTAGCAGTAGAGCCCATATTTACCCAATCAGACACAGCGCCCATTGTGCAAAAGTCAGTTTTACTGACGACCCAGCCCATAACAAATGTTGTTGCAAAAATCAACATTAACATGTTTTGATAAAGTTCAAGTTCCATATTCCCCCCTTAGTTAATAAAGAATCAAGCTAATTATAAGATATGTTTCGAATGCTTGCTGATTATAATAAAGCGTTATTCGTAATAAATTTCATTATGTCAACAATCAAAATTTTATTTGTGTGTATGGGTAATATTTGCCGCTCACCAACCGCTGAAGGCGCCTTCAGGTCTCAAGTAGAAAAGCGTAATGTTGAGAATTTATTTGAAATCGATTCTGCTGGCACGCATGCCTACCATATTAATGAGCAACCAGATTCTCGCTCACAATTATCAGCGCGTAAGTTTGGTGTAGATTTATCTGATCAGCGTGGGCGACAGGTGCATGAGTCTGATTTTTATCATTATGATTATATCTTTGCAATGGACGCCTCTA
>JABGOT010000008.1 GCA_018648985.1 Candidatus Ruthturnera sp. | reverse complement strand
TTGCTTGGCAACTCGACTGAGCATATTGTTAATGGCACTAGATTTGGGCTTAACACCTAATTGTTCTGCTTTATCCATTTGCAAGAGAATATCAATTTGTTGATTAAGCACACTCAGTTTGTTTTCTTTATCGCTCTGAGCGTTGAGTACATCTTGAGTAATTAGATGGTCATTAACAATGGCAACAATACTATTAGGTGTAGCGTTAACACTAAGTGAAATAATCAGTGCTAACAAGGGAAGTTTATTCATATTAAAAATCATCCAGATTGGCTAGGTAATTTGGCACTTCATCTTCAAGGCGTTTATACAAGCTTGGTGAAGTAGAGGCAAGCCCTTTAAGCACTAGCTCAAAGTTAGTGACATAGTCGTAACCAGTGCTACCCATGTGCTTTTTAAAATGCGCTAGACGCAATGCCCAGCAACAAGATTCATAAGCAATACCGGTAGTTTCTTTACTCGTGGTCCAGGCGCTGGTTGCTTGGTTTTGCGATCTATTAATACCTGCAAAAACATGCACTTGTTGGGTTAATGGATAGGCACCATATAATTCAATTGACTTAGGATCGCTGTTAGTTCTATCATAATGGTGTGCCAAAGTTAGGAATTTTCTAGGATTAAGAATATAGCTTACTGAACTGTCACGCTTGTCAATTTTGTTGGTTTCTGGGTCGTATTGCAATACATTGTTAAAGGTAAAGTCATTAAGACCAAAATCTGCCGATAAAGCAATGTCCGAGTATTTTCGATCCGCACCATTTGGAGAAATTGCATCACCGTAAAAAGATTGGGCTGACTTTAAGCTTAGGTAAGTATCGCCGGTTTCTTCATCAATAAAATCAGACTCAAGACCAAAAGTAAAGTCGTTAGCTTTGTTGATAATATCAATACCAGTAAATTGTTGCCCTGAAAACAAACCCTCATAAGAGTCATTTTTATCAGCTGAGTCGAAATTAACACTCGGGTTTGCCTTGCTAGGTGTGTAATTGTAGGCCAATCTAGGTGTAAGTGTTTGAATTAAATCCGTACCAAATAAGTGGGTTTCTCTTTCAAGGAATAATTTTGAATCCAGTCCAAAACTATAAATAGAGCGAGACTCATCCGCTGCATTATCTAATGCATAATCTGTGGTGGAGAGATTGAGTTTAGGTGTTAGAGAATAAGCATTAGTTGTGATTGGACGAGAGAAGTTTGCTTGAGCATGGGTTCGCACGCCTGTGGCGGTTGATGTTTGATGTTGAAACTTAGCACTCACTAAAGATAAATCTATCTGGCGATTATCCATACCTGTAAATGTTTTAGAGATTGAAATCTCTGGTGCACGTGTATAAGCAGCAGTACCACTGTTAACCAGTTGCTCATTTTCAGCAAATAAAGCGATGTTTAAATTTTGATCTTTATCTGCATAAACCAGGTCAACATGGGAATGTAAGGCGGTAGCACTAGTATTACTATGCGCAATTTCTTCAAAATATTTAGTATCAGAAACACGATTGGCAGTTAAGCTAAGCTCGGTTTTTTCATTAATCGATAAATCAATACTTGAATTTAACAACCAACGTGCATTGTTGGTAATATCATCTTCATTAAGATACTGACCCTCAAGCTCTAAACGACCTTTATCCATATAATCATTGCCAGCAATTAATTGGCGATATTTACCCTCAACAACGCTGCCACGACTGGAAAGCTGATTTAAAGTTAATAAAAAATCACGGTCTGGGGCGATATTAAAGTAATAAGGTATTCGGACTTGATAATTATTATCCTCACTAGCAATAGACTCGTTATAACTACCAAAGGCTGGCGCTAAAAAGCCCGAGCCTCGACCTTCTAAAACCCACTCATGATGCGGCGAATAAAACACTGGGACACCTAAAAACT
>JABGOT010000009.1 GCA_018648985.1 Candidatus Ruthturnera sp. | reverse complement strand
AATACGAATGCTGTTTTTAAGATCCTTACTTTACTTTTTAGGCTCCACTCTAGTGTTATCTGTACTGGTAGCAATAGCACTTGCGCTGTTTTTTACGCCTGTTAAAGTGCGTTACGCTGTTTTATCAAAGTGGTCGATCTTTTGCATGTGGTGGCTACGCATCACACTTAATATTAAACTCAACCTTATTGGCAAAGAAAATATCCCAAATAAAGCCGGTGTGATTATTTCTAACCATCAATCCACTTGGGAAACGCTTGCCTTACAAGCTATCTTTCCACATCAAACCTGGGTGCTTAAGCAAGAACTACAATGGATCCCTATTTTTGGCTGGGGCTTGTCACTTTTAAAACCGATTATTATTGATCGTGGCGAAAAACTAAAAGCCCTTAAAAAAGTCATTAGACAAGGCGCCGCAAGAATTGCCGAAGGAATATTTGTCGTGGTCTTTCCTGAAGGTACACGCCAACCTTATGGGCAACTGGGTGAGTATCAAAAAGGTGGTGTTTCGATTGCCAAAAAAACCGGCTGCGATATCTCACCGGTGTATCACAATGCTGGCAAACTTTGGCCAAAAGGTAGTTTTGTCAAACAGCCGGGAACCATTACTGTAGTAATCGGAAAGCCAATTACCGTGGCTGGAAAAACAGCAGCAGAACTCACTAAAGAAGTCAGAGATTGGACCCAAGACCAATCAAATCACATTAATCAATAATCGATCCATCAAGCTGTTATATTCAATACGGTTTTTGTGATAATTAATAGCTGCCCCAACTTGTTCCAACAATAACGACTGCTGCTCGTCTTGTTCGTTAATCACAAAGCGAATATTACCATTACCTGTTAAAAACTCATTAAGCTCGGTATTACCACCTTTACTCTCGTCAATTTGTTGCTGATATAAAGCCAGTTGTTTAACGCCTTGCTTAAGCTCAGTTGTTAGCTTTTGTGCATCTGAGAGAATATCGTCAAACTTGTCTTGATACTTGAGCTCCAATTGCCGCCCTTTTAGGCGATATTTACTTAAATACACGTCATTGCTGGTATCGCCCGTTAACGGGTAAGAAAACTCAAGTTTGGCCTCATACTCAACCTCAGAAGATTTTGAATAGGTTGAGTAGTTGCCTTTATTATCGTCTTGTGTGGCGCTAATGGTAAAGTCAAAATCAGCTAATGTTGAATTTTGATAAGTTTTAACACTACGCTTGTTTTTTAATTGTTCGATTTCAATACGTTTGATATCGCGAATTGACTCTTTGCAGTATTGATGCAGGTCTTGAATTAAACCTACTCTAGCACCCCAATTAATTTTAAGTGCATTAGCGTCTAAATTAACACTTGGTAATACCGCATTCAATGATTTCTGCTCAGCTTTTAATTTAGATTCTAAATCTAATAGTAATCGTTGTGATTTATTAATGGAGCGGCGCATCGTTAAAACACTGGTTTTGTTGGCGTTCTGCACTTGAATGGTTTTAAGAATATCTTTAGAAGCTTTAAGTCGATTTTTTACAATGTCGATTTGAGCGTGATAACTGATCCAATCAAGAAAAATGGTTAACTTGCCTTCAATAAAATCTTCCTTAGCTTCGGCTAATACTAGCCTCTCATCTTCGTAATCTAATACAGCTAAATCATAGGTTTTTTGATCAAGCACACCACCCTTGTTTTTAAGTAGTGGCAATGTCCAGCTAATAGATGCATCGTCTAAATATTCAGTGGTGTTCTTGTCTTTCTGATAACCATTCTTATCATGCATTTCCTCATCTTTAATAGGTAGAGACTTGTCGTAAGAAATTTTTAGCTCTGAGCCATTAGAAAAGAATTTCTTGGTTATGTCGGTAGAAATCTTTCTAACGTCTTGTGTGGTTGATTTTGCATAATCAGTACTAGAAGTGTAATCTT
>JABGOT010000074.1:2376-11863 GCA_018648985.1 Candidatus Ruthturnera sp. | reverse complement strand
ACTACGTAGGCCGTCATTAGCTTGGTTAAGCTGGCTGGCGCGCGTTTTTCATGGGGTTTGTTTGAGGCGATAACAGCACCGGAGTTATAGTCAAGTACAACGTATGAAGCCGCACTGATAGAAGGTTTTTTTGGTGTGATAAAAATAGCCGCCTGAAGGTTGAGTGAAGCGATGCTAATGGCAACAATAAATAGGGTAGATATTTTTTTCATAAGTAATTGATATTTCATATTTTTTAGTGATTATTTGAATTGAATTGTTGCTTTATTTTTTTTGATAATTGATAGGCGACCATGGCGTATCTGTTATCGTGATTATAACGGGTTAATACGTAAAAATTCCAAAAAGTGAGATAGGTTTCATCAATTTTTTGTTGCGGCAAACGAACAAAGGCAAGTTTGGTTTTATTAGGGATATCTGTGTCGATATCTAAACCCTTGTCACGCCAGTATTTGGCATTTTTTTTAGGCTTATTGGTAGAGCGTTTTGCGTATTTTAAATGCGTACTTGATAGCGAGATAGGGCGTGCAATCTCGCCAAAGTCGTGCCATTGATGTTTGTCAAAATAATTGGCAATGGATCCGATGGCGTCAATCGGGTTTGAAAATAAATCAATCTTACCGTCTTGGTTAAAATCAACAGCGTAATGACGGTACGAGCTAGCAATAAACTGTGGGTAGCCCATTGCGCCTGCGTACGAGCCTTTAATTGCTAGTGCTGGTATGGCGTTTTCACGCGACATTAGCAGGAATGACTCAAGCTCTTTTTTGTAAAAATTACGCCGTCTGTAGTTGCCAAACGCACGTTTTGCTAAAGTCTCTAAGGTTGGATGTGTGCCTTTGTTGTGGCCGTAGCTAGTTTCTATGCCTAAAATAGCAACGATAATTTCAATCGGTACATTGTAAGTGGTTTCGGCTCGTTTTAAAGTAGCAATATTATCATGCCAAAACTTCACCCCGTTTTGGATGCGTTCTTGGGTAAGAAACAGACTACTGTATTTGTCCCAAGCCATTGGTTTTTTTCTTGGTTTTTTGACTTTCTTGGTTTTTTTCTTAGTTTTGTCGGCGGCGGTTAACTCGATTGTAGAAAAAATAAGTAACAATTCATTTTGATTGAAATGATGCTCTTTCACCATTTTGTTAATGAAATTTTGGGTGGATTTAAACTGTGTGGCAGGCAGTGTTTTAGCTGATACCAACGAGGATAGTAACAGCAGTGTTAGCACTAATAATTGAAGTATGTTTTTACAATTTGGCAAGATAGCTCGGTGTTTTGTGTTTTCTAATAGACATGATAATACCAAAGCTGGCCATGAGTGTAATGAGTGAGGATCCACCATAACTGATGAGTGGCAAAGGCACACCAACCACAGGTAGTAGGCCAGATACCATGCCAATATTAACAAAAATATAAGTAAAGAAAATTAGCGTTAGACTAGCGCCTAATAATTTAGAAAAAGTATCTTCAGACTCAAAAGAGATAATAAAACATCGGTAAATAATAAGACCATAAATGGTGAAAAGTAATAGTACGCCTATAAAGCCTAATTCTTCGGCGATGACGGCAAAGATGAAGTCAGTCGTATGCTCAGGTAAGAAATTGAGCTGTGATTGAGAGCCTTGTTCAAGGCCTTTGCCAAATAAACCGCCAGAACCAATGGCGATTTTTGATTGTAAGATGTGATAGCCTGAGCCGAGTGGGTCAGAGCTTGGGTCGATTAGAGTGAGAATGCGTTTTTTTTGATAGGCCATGAGCAGGTAATTCCAAGCAATATAACCACCGCCACTGATTAATGCGCCTATTAAGCCAAAATTAAGCCAATTATTGTATTTGATTAGTTGGATGCGTATGCCTGAGAAAAATAACACGTAAACACCACTAGCGCCAATCAGTAGTGAAGTACCTAAGTCAGGCTGCTTGGCGATTAGCAAGACAATTGAAATAATTGAAATAATTGAGATAAATATAGGCAATGGTTTGGGCGGTAGTGTTTTTTCACTAAGGATAGAAGCGATAGCGATTGGCACAATGACTTTCATTAATTCTGAAGGCTGAAAACGCACAAAACCTAAGTCGAGCCAGCGCTGGGCGCCACCACTTGTAGAACCAAATAACAACACCAGGAGTAGTAAAAAAATACCGAATAACATCAAGTAAGGAGAATAACGTCGGAAAAGATAAGGTGGCATTTGTGCAATTATTAGCATGGCGCCGAAAGCGAGTGCAAAGTGCGTTGCTTGTTTGTAAAGCAAGGTGGTTGAGCCGGCGGAAGCACTATAAAGCACCATTAAGCCAAGCGAGCTTATCACTACCAGTAGTAAAAATAATGGGGTGTCCATTTTAAAATAATGCCAAAAATGGCGAACCTTACCAAGTAATGTGCGTGTCATAATAGCAGTAAGCCGACGCGCCGAACATCAGACAATAACAAGTTAAAACTACGACAAGCAGATTCACTATTCATGCTCTCTACTCCGATACCCATTTGTTGAATAGCGACTTGTTGCTTTGGGTATAGGAACTTAGTTGTATCGCCTGTGCCAATGATGAGTAAGTCAATATCGTCTTGTGAACTGAGTGGAAAAAGTGAAGCCTTATCTAGTTGATCCAGATTGGTTATTTCAGTTTCTGACGTGTAACTGGGTGAGATAAAACAAGGTGTACTTAATGTGGTGTGTGCTAATCTAATTTGGGAATTATCAACAGAAACAATAGAATTTTGTTCGGATTCTTGCTGGTTAAATTCCATGCTAGTATTGAGGTTGTTTGAAGGTTTAAAAACACATTATAACCGTGTAAAATTATTCTATTTTTAAATATAAACAACAATGTCTAATTCTAACGAAACTGATGCTTTCTCAGCAGACTTACATAGTGGTATAGCCGCTTTTGATTCAAAAAACTTTTCAATGGCTTACCAGTTGCTAGCGCCACTAGCCGCCCAAGGTGATGCTGAATCATTATGGCGTTTAGGTATGATGCAAATGAATGGTTTAGGTATGGTTGAAAACCAGCCTTTGGGTCTTGAAAATTTTATTCAATCAGCCAAACAAGGACATGCTTTTGCTCATCATATGATTGGTGTTGCCTACATGATGGGCGAGGGTGTTGAAAAAGATATCAATCAAGCGATTGAGTGGTTTGAAAAAGCAGCTGAATTTAAAATCCCTGGCCCTATGTACACATTAGGCATGTTGTTTGAAGATGGTAAAGAAGTGCCACAAGATCTTGAAAAAGCACAAGAGTGGTACGATCGAGCTTCTGAGATAAACACACCATGAAATCAAGATTCGCACCTTCTCCAACAGGTTATTTGCATATCGGTGGCGCTAGGACTGCGTTATTTGCCTGGTTATGGGCTAAAAAAGAACAGGGTAGGTTTATCTTGCGTATTGAAGATACAGATCGAGAGCGATCCACTCAGGCGTCAGTTGATGCTATTTTAGACGGTATGAAGTGGCTAGGGCTAGATCATGACGAGGGTCCTTATTATCAAACCGATCGGTTTGATCGATATAAAACCGTAGTTCAACAGCTTTTAGAAGAAGACAAAGCCTATTATTGTGAGTGTTCTCAAGAGCGTTTACAGGTGTTACGTGATGAGTTGATGGAAAAGGGTGAGAAAGCCAAATATGATGGCCATTGTCAGCATAAAAATTTAACTGCTGGTGTGGTGCGTTTTCGTAATCCGAGCGAGGGAAATGTAATATTTTCAGATTTAGTTAAGGGTGAAATCAGTGTTCACAATAAAGAGCTAGATGATTTGATTATTGCACGTAGTGATGGCACACCAACTTACAATTTGACTGTGGTGGTGGATGATCACGATATGGAGGTCGACTGTGTGATTCGTGGTGATGATCATATCAACAACACACCTAGACAAATCAACTTATACGAAGCACTTGGTTGGGGGCTGCCTGATTTTGCACACCTACCCATGATTTTGGGCGGTGACGGCGCAAGACTTTCAAAACGCCATGGCGCGGTAAGTGTAATGGCTTACCGGGATGCGGGTTTCCTGCCAGAAGCATTACTTAACTACTTAGTGCGTTTAGGTTGGTCACACGGCGACCAAGAAGTGTTCTCTATTGATGAGATGATTGACTTGTTTGATTTAAAAGACGTTAATAAAGCGCCAGGTAGTTTTAATCAAGATAAGCTTGTTTGGTTAAATCAAGAATATATTAAGTCTGCTGATATTGACCACCTTATTGATCAATTAGATTGGCATTTGGACGACCAATCAATTGACATTAGTGATGGCCCCGATGTTGCTAAAGTAATTGATGCACTGCGAGAGCGCTCTAAAACTTTGGTTGAGATGGCGCAGAGTATGAAAATGTTTTATCAAGATTTTGATCAGTTTGATGAAAAATCTGCCAAAAAGCAATTCAAACCTGCGGCAGAGCCAATCATAAAAGCTTTGATTGACCATTATTCACAGCTAGAAGATTGGTCAAGTGCTGCAATTCACGATGTTGTAAAAACCGTGTGTGATGAGCAAGGCGTAGGTTTTGGTAAGGTTGGTCAGCCACTTAGATTGGCGCTTAGTGGTACAGGAAATGCAGGTAGTATTGATGTGGTAGCTGAGCTTGTCGGCAAAGATCGAACGCTTTTGCGTTTGCAAATGGCACTTGATTATATTGCTCAAATAGATAATTAATCAGTTATCATCTGGTTATGCATTTAGATGATTTTAAAACCCGATACCAAGCGTTACAAGCTTCAGTTGAAGCTGATTTCATAAAAGACCCTGATTCAGTAGAATCATTAGTATTGGCACGTAGTGATGGTGTTGATGCTTTATTGCAAGATATTTGGCAAGCATTTGAAATTGATAGTGGATTATGCTTAGTGGCTGTAGGTGGTTTTGGCCGAGGTGAATTGCATTTATATTCTGATATTGATTTATTGATCTTAATCCCAGATGGTACGCACGAACAACATCAAGAAGGCATTTCTAAATTTTTAACTTTCTTGTGGGATGTGGGCTTGGAAGTAGGGCATGCAACACGAGATATTAGCGATTGTGAAGTAGAAGTTGACGATTTAAGTGTAGTGACCAATCTATTAGAATCTCGGCTATTGATTGGTAAAAAATCCTTATTCTCAAAGATGAAATCCATGATTAAGGCGAGTAATTGGTCATCCCAGTCGTTTTTAGTTGAGAAGCAAAAAGAACAGCACAATCGCCATCTTAATTATTCAAATACAGCTTATAACCTTGAGCCCAATTTAAAAGAAAGCCCCGGCGGATTAAGAGATATTCAAACAGTTGCTTGGGTGGCCAAATGGTATTTTGATGTTAATCTTTTATCTGATCTAGTTAACAAGTCTTATTTGAGTGAACATGAGTATGATTTATTAAAAGAAGGTCAATTGTTCTTATGGAAAGTACGCTTTTCTCTACACATAATTGCCAAACGTCGAGAAGATCGAATCGCTTTTCAGTATCAAAAAGAAGTGGCTAGCATGCTGGGTTATGTTGACACTGACTCTATGGCGGTTGAACAATTCATGAAAGATTATTATCGCACGGTAACCAAAGTATCGCGTTTGAATGATATTTTGCTGCAGTTATTGGAAGACCGAGTGCTGCATACTCAAAATCTTAATGAGCGCTTTGTTATTAGTTATGGATATATTCAGGCTACCAGTGATGAAGTTTTTAAAAAAAATCCAGCCGCGTTTATTGAAATATTTTTATTGATCGCTAAGCATAATTATGTACGTGGTATCAGTGCCGGCACACTCAGACAGATGCAATTTGATTTGGATTTGATTGATAAAAATTATTATAAAAAACGCCAGAATAATCGTTTATTTATTAAATTGTTACAACAAAAACGTGGTGTTAATAAGGCTTTGAAGCTGATGAATCGCTATGGTGTTTTGGAGCGTTATATTCCTGCATTCGGGCAGATAACAGGCTTAATGCAATATGACTTATTCCATGCTTATACGGTAGATCAGCACACGTTGTTTGTGATTCGAAATTTAAGGCGTTTTTTTGTTAGTGAATTTGCTAAAGAATTTGAATTATCTAGTGAAGTTGCCAAAACTATTGATAAGCCAGAATTGTTACTACTAGCGGGATTATTTCATGATATTGCCAAAGGTCGCGGCGGTGATCATGCTAGTTTGGGTGCGCAAGACGCTCAAATTTTTTGTAAGCATCATCAGCTAAAATCTAAAGACATAGCGCTGGTTTCAGGCTTAGTTGAGCAACACTTACTTATGTCGCAAACGGCGCAAAAACAAGACTTGGAAGATTTTGAAGTGATTGATCGCTTTTCTAAAGCAGTTGGCTCGGTACAATTTTTAGAGTTTTTGTATTTACTAACGGTAGCAGATATTCGCGCCACTAAGGCTGACTTGTGGAACGACTGGAAAGATTCACTTTTAAGAAAAATGTTTTATAAAACCAAAGATCACTTGTTGAGTGGAGCCACTAAGCCACCGAGTATGGCAAAACAAATTGAGCAAATTAAACATTCGCTTCTAAACGAAACTGAGCAGCAAGGTTGCGACTCTAAACAAGTTGAAAAAATATTTTCAACCTTGCCTAAAGATTATTTTCTGCGTTATGAAACTGACGATATTTTGTGGCATTTGTGGTTGTTAATGAAGCCAACAGATAAGAAAATTAGGGTTATGTCTCGCTTGTCTGAACACAATGTGGTGGATATTTTTGTGTATGGAGATGACTCAAAGGGTTTGTTTTGTAGGTTAGTGAATATTGTTGAAAAATTAGGCTTAGATATTGTTGATGCTAAGATTTTGACTAGCAAAGACAACAAAGCTTACAACACCATTAGTGTATTACAAGATGATATATTGACTCAAATCAACATTGGTCAAATCATAGAGGATGAGCTTTCCAAAACAGATGTTAATATTAAAGAGGTAAGCGCTAAGCATGCACACCGTCATTTTGATCACAAAATGAAAATCGAATTCTCTCATAACGAAAAATGGAATTTAACCCAAGTAGAAATTAGTGTGGTTGATAAGCAGGGGCTTTTATCTAATATTGCTTACATCTTTCATCAGCTTAATATTGATTTAGTCAATGCAAGGGTGTCCACAATGGGTGAGCGAGTAGAAGATGTTTTCTTTATTAGTAATGCTGACAAACAGCCGTTGAGTGTGGTAGAAGAAAAGCAATTAAGGCAAGCACTTGAAGAAAATTTGTAAAATAACAGCACAAAGGTCAAATAATCGATATAATTTGCCTAACAACAGCTCTTCTGCTGTGATTTATTCCTTTCAGATAAACATTACACAAACATATGAATGACAAAATTAAAGTAGTAACGGATAGCTCATTTGAAGCAGATGTTATCAATTCATCACAAGTAGTTTTAGTAGATTTTTGGGCGCCTTGGTGTGGCCCTTGTAAAGCGCTAGCGCCTGTATTAGACGAAATCGCTGATGATTACGATGGCAAGATTACCATTGCTAAAATTAATGTTGATGAAAATGACCAAACACCACCAAAATATGGTGTTCGCGGCATCCCAACCATGTTAATTATTAAAGATGGCGCAGTTGAAGCAACCAAAATGGGCGCTTTAAGTAAGGCTGAATTAAGCGCCTTTATTGACGCAAGCATTTAAAACTCAAATGATTCACCAGAGGTGGCGAATCGTTTTTTATAATAAATTTTAACTTAAAAAATATCGCACTAAGTGCATCCATGTTAATCATTCTGGTTAGCATTTCCTTTCATCCATCGGACAATTCATGAAACTATCAGAACTAAAAAAATCATCCCCAGAGGAATTACTAGAATTGGCACAATCTTTAGGTGCTGAAAATATTTCTCGTGCTAAGAAACAAACCCTTATTTTTATTATTCTAAAAGCTAAAGCGGCTAATAATGAAGAGGTAATCGGTGATGGTACGCTTGATATATTGCAAGATGGCTATGGTTTTTTAAGATCAAGTGATGATTCTTATACTTCAGGTGCTGACGATATTTATATTTCCCCTAATCAGATTAAACGATTTAACCTATCAACCGGTGATTTGGTTGCAGGAAAGATTCGTGCACCTAAAAAAGGTGAAAAGTATTTTGCATTGATTCAGGTGTCTGAGGTTAATGGTGAAAATCCAGAAAGTGTTAGAAACCGAGTGCCATTTGCATCACTAACGCCAATTCACCCTGACGAACGCCTTACTCTAGAAATTGGCAATGGCGGCACTGAAGACATTACCGCTCGAGTGATTGATTTGGTTTCACCATTTGGTAAGGGCCAAAGGGGCTTGTTGGTCGCACCGCCAAAAGCCGGTAAAACCATGATTATGCAAAATATTGCCACTTCAATTTCTCGTAATCATCCTGATTGTGAGCTTATTGTATTATTGATTGATGAGCGCCCTGAAGAAGTGACAGAAATGGCCCGCACTGTACGTGGTGAAGTTATTGCTTCAACCTTTGATGAATCAGCAAAGCGCCATGTTCAGGTAGCAGAAATGGTAATTCAAAAAGCTAAAAGACGTGCAGAACAAGGCAAAGATGTGATCATTTTGCTAGACTCTATTACACGTTTAGCACGTGCCTACAATACGATTGCCCCATCATCAGGCAAGGTGTTGACTGGTGGTGTTGATGCAAGTGCTTTGCAACGCCCTAAGCGCTTCTTTGGTGCGGCTAGAAATATTGAAAATGGCGGTAGTATTACTATTATTGCAACCGCGTTGATTGACACAGGCTCGAAGATGGATGAAGTGATTTATCAAGAGTTTAAGGGTACCGGTAATATGGAATTACACCTTGAGCGTCGTTTAAGTGAAAAACGCATCTTCCCGGCAATTAATATTAATGCTTCTGGCACGCGTCGTGAAGAGTTGATTACTGATGCGGTAGAGTTACAAAAGATGTGGATTTTGCGTAAGATTTTGCATCCGATGGACACAGTAGAGGCGGCAGAATTTTTGATTGATCGTTTGAAGTTGACCAAAACCAATGATGAGTTCTTCTCATCAATGTCGCAAAAGAAATAAAACCCCTTAATGCACGCCTTCGCTTATACTTATAAGTCATGAAGTCAACCACAGTTTTTAAGCAAGCTCTAAGCTTGATTAACACAATTATTGCCAAATATTTAATGCGCAATATATTGGTGTTATTAGCAGCAGTATTTATCGTGATTGGTTTGGTTGTATTCGGCAATCAATTAGTCTTAGTGATTAAAGAAAGCCTTAAGCAAGGCATTCCTGTTATAGACTTGTTCCCGTTAATTGGTTTTAAAATGATTAGAGACGTGCCTTTGATTCTATCACTGTCTCTATTTTTGGCGATTATCTTGTCGGTTAGCAAACTGTATAAGAACTCCGAGGCAATTGTAATAAACTCTCTTGGCTTGGGTGATAAGCACCTTATGGTGTTTATTCAGCCAATTGCAATAACCATCTTTGTGTTTATTTTATTTTTAACCACCGTCGCAGTGCCTTGGTCTAAACAGCAAAGAAGCATGAT
>JABGOT010000074.1:0-2276 GCA_018648985.1 Candidatus Ruthturnera sp. | reverse complement strand
TTTTATTTTTAACCACCGTCGCAGTGCCTTGGTCTAAACAGCAAAGAAGCATGATTATGGATCGTACTGAGAATGCTTCAGAATTTTCATTCATTAAACAGGGTGAATTTCAAGAATTTAAAGATGGAGAAATTGTTTTTTACGCCTCTAAAGTTGAAGACGGTGACCAGGGCAGTAATCAGGCAATGGAAGAAATATTTATTTATGCTTTGGCTGGCGGTGAGCCTGTGATTACATTGGCTAAGCAAGCGCAGAAATATACCGACTCAACAACCAGTAGCGTGTATTTACGTTTAAAAGACGGCACTCGATATCATGGGTTTCCTGGTGAGTCGAATAAAAAAATCCTTAATTTTGATCTATATGATTTACAAATCATTGATGGTGAAGTGCAAAAATCTAACAGTAGCTACAGCAAGGTTGAAGGGCAAGGGACACTAGACTTATTGCGTTCTGATGGTTTAAAAGAAGCTGCTGAGTTGCAGTGGCGCTTATCACAACCACTCAGTGTATTGGTTTTATCAATTTTAGGAATCCTACTTGGAAAAGCCTCTCCTAGGGGCGGTAAGAATTTAGGTGTATTAATTGGTGTGGTTGTCTTTATTCTATATAACAACGCTTTGTTGATTGCCAAATCTACTTTGGAGCGCGGTGATTCAACGCCAATGGTAGGGTTGTGGTGGGTACATGCATTAATGCTATTATTTATTCTTATCTTATATTTTTACAGACATGGAAAATTCACCCATTATCTTGATAAAATAGCCGAGCAATTTTCATATAAGGACGCAAACAATGTCAAGTAAGCCCAGTAAAGAATTAGAAGTTTTTGATAACCCTAATGCCGAACGTGATTATGTTATTAAAATCGATATGCCAGAGTTCACCTGCTTGTGTCCAAAAACAGGGCAGCCTGACTTTGCCACATTGCATTTAGAGTATATTGCTGATAAAGCCTGTGTTGAGCTTAAATCTTTAAAAATGTATATTTGGTCATTTCGTGATGAAGGTGCTTTTCATGAGGCAGTGACTAATCAAATTTTAGATGATTTGGTTGCAGTGACTAACCCTAGATTTATGCGTTTGAAATCAATTTTTAATGTGCGTGGCGGTGTTTATACTGAAGTGATTGCTGAACACCGTCGTAGTGACTGGACTCCACAGCCTGTGGTTAATCTCCAGTATTTATAACTTTTAAAATAATTTATGAAACCCATTCGTCAAAGCGTTAAATTTGACAAAAAACTCCTAGATAAAGACGCGCTAAAGGTGGTTAAAGCCATTCATAAGGCTGGGTTTGAGGTGTACTTAGTAGGTGGTTGTGTTCGAGACTTATTACTAGGTTTAGAGCCTAAAGATTTTGACATAGCAACTAACGCCAAGCCTGAACAAGTACACAAACTATTTAAACGATCTCGCCTAATCGGACGACGTTTTCGTTTGGTACATGTGATGTTTTCTGCGCGTAAATTTATCGAGGTGGCTACTTTCCGATCAGGTCAAGTACAAACAGCAAAAAGTGGCGTGATTGTTCGCGACAACTGCTACGGCTCTCTTGAAGACGATGTTGTGCGTAGAGACTTTAATATTAATGCCTTGTATTACGATATTCATAAACATGAGGTGATTGATTATGTTGGCGGTTTAAAAGACCTTGAAGCCAAAGAGATTCACATTATTGGCGAAGCTAAACTTCGTTTTTCTGAGGATCCTGTGCGCATGATTAGAGCGATTCGTTTTAGCGAAAAACTAGGGGCAGAGCTTAGTGACGAAGTAAAAAGTTGCATTTTAGATCAAGCCTCGTTACTCAGTAATATTTCACCAGCGCGCTTATATGAGGAGTGTATTAAACTGTTTCATAATGAATATTCGTTTGGCGTTTATGAGCAATTGGAAAAATACGGTTTATTAAAACATTTGTTTAAACAAACGCAAAAAAATGAGTTTATTAAAAAAGCATTATTAAATACGGCCGCACGCATTAAACAAAATAAACCTGTAACACCTGTTTTTTTGTTTGCCGTTTTTTTATGGCAAGCACAAAACGAGCGTTTTGTTATGATTAAGAAAAAGCAGCGTTCATTTTATTTGGCAATAACTCAAGCCTCTGAAGAAGTGATTATTAACCAAATTAAACAAGTTTCATTGCCAAAATGGCTTACCGCTAGAATCAAAGATATTTGGATAATGCAATCAAGACTAGAAAAAATGCACCCTAAAAAAGTAGATGACCTATTGCAAAACCCACGGTTTAGAATGGCTTATGATTTTTTATT
>JABGOT010000011.1 GCA_018648985.1 Candidatus Ruthturnera sp. | reverse complement strand
TGATTCGATGTTAAAGCCGCGTGCCGAAAAAAGCCCGGAAACTCTAGACAGAGCGCCGGATTCATTTTCTAACATTACTGAAATAATATGCCTCATAGCTATACCAAGTTTAACCCTGAATCGTTCGTAGAAGCCATTTCATCACGTCCTGCTAATAACATTTCATGATGTCCTGCACCTGATGGAATCATTGGGAATACATTTTCAGTTGGGTCTGTCGAAATATCGATAAATACTGTTCTGTCTTTTTGCTTGAACGCTTCAATCAGTGCTGGCTTTATATCGGATTCTTTTTCTACCTTGATACCAATATGGCCATAGCTTTCCGCCAACTTCACAAAATCAG
Organism: Candidatus Ruthturnera sp.; assembly: GCA_018648985.1. Taxonomy (GTDB): domain Bacteria; phylum Pseudomonadota; class Gammaproteobacteria; order PS1; family Pseudothioglobaceae; genus Thioglobus_C. The sequence goes on along the minus strand of JABGOT010000011.1, from coordinate 1,589 downwards.
GTAAAGCATCCATATAAGACATTGAATAACGCTTATCATAGAAAAACTCTTGCCACTGACGTACCATACCCAAATAGCCATTATTAATATTAATGATTTTAACGGGTGTATGGTATTGCAACATAGTTGATAACTCTTGTAGCATCATTTGAATACTACCGTCACCGGTGACACAGGCTACATCTCGATCGGGGTCAGCTAATTTTGCGCCCATGGCTGCTGGCAAACCAAACCCCATGGTTCCAAGTCCGCCTGAATTAATCCAACGACGTGGCTTGTCAAATGGATAGTACTGCGCTGCCCACATTTGATGTTGACCTACGTCAGAAGTAACAATAGCTTCTCCTTTGGTCACTTCATACAATGCTTCAATAACTGTTTGTGGCTTAATAACACCTTGTTTGGTTCTGTACGCCATAGAGTCTACTGAGCGCCAGTCATCGATTTGCTTCCACCACAAGTCTATATTTTCTAATTTTTTAGTATCCAGACTCTGAATAAGCGCCTGCAACACATCGTTCACTTGTCCAATAATAGAAACATCAACGCCCACCACTTTACCAATGGTGGAAGGGTCGATATCAATATGAATGATTTTTGCGTAAGGACAGAATTTTTCTAAATTTCCAGTAATGCGGTCATCGAATCTTGCGCCCACAGCAATAATACAGTCTGAATCATGCATTGCCATGTTTGACTCGTACGTACCATGCATTCCCAGCATACCTAAAGACTGTTTATCTGTTGCAGGAAATGCACCCAAACCCATTAGCGTCTGTGTGATTGGAAATCCAGTATTGTGCGTCAAGGTTGTTAAGGCTTTACTAGCATTGCCAATCACGCTGCCACCACCTGAATAAATAATAGGTTTTTTAGCCTTTTCAATGATTGCAATTGCTTTTTTAATCTGCTCAGCATCTACTTGAACTTCAGGCTGATATGAGCGCATTTTTATCGTTTGAGGGTAACCCTCGTATTCAATTTCAGCAATAGTTGCGTCTTTGGTAATGTCAATCAAGACAGGACCTGGGCGCCCTGTTGTTGCGATATAAAAGGCTTTTTTAACTATCTCAGCAATATCGTCAGCATTTTTAACCAAAAAATTATGCTTTACACATGAACGCGTAATACCGACTGCATCAACCTCTTGAAAGGCATCACTACCGATTACTGGAGAAGGTACTTGGCCAGAAACAACCACCATTGGAATAGAGTCTGTAAACGCAGTGGCAATACCTGTAACAGCATTAGTCAAACCAGGTCCTGAGGTAACGAGTGCTACACCGCATTTACCACTAGTGCGTGCATAACCATCTGCAGCGTGCACAGCACCCTGCTCATGACGAACCAAAATATGATCAATTACCGTACAAACATCTAACGCATCGTAGATGTGTAGAACTGCGCCACCCGGGTACCCAAAGATGTGCTTCACGCCTTCACTTTTCAAGCAATCAACTAGTATTTGCGCACCATTTAACTTCATCACTTCTTTGAAAGAATAAAAACCTTCAGATTATACCTAAGGTGTACTTAATACAACTAGCAGTTTATAAGGAATTTTGCCAGTCTTCAGAGTAGAATTGGAT
>JABGOT010000013.1 GCA_018648985.1 Candidatus Ruthturnera sp. | reverse complement strand
ACATTATAAAGTCTAGCAAAACCTCCACAGCGAGTGGCAACGTAAAATTCCAAGATAATGAATTAATGTTTACCGGCAACAAAGCCGTTATTAAAAAACAAGATGGCATTACTCACACCACACTTGATCAAGTCAATTTTCACTACCCAGCCTCTAAAATTAATGGCCAAGCGCAAAAAGTAACTAATGACGGCACTCAGCAAGTATTTAGTTCGGCTAGCTACAGCTTGTGCCCATTAGGCAACACAGACTGGCGCATGAAAGCTGATCAAATCACGCTTAATTCAAAAACCAATAAAGGTACCGCTGAAGATGTCACAGTAGAGTTTTTAGGGGTGCCAATTTTCTACTCACCTCATCATGAGTGGGTATTAGAAGGACGAGGTTCTGGTTTCTTAGCGCCAAGTTTTGGTAGTTATGACGAGTCTGTCGCCAGTGAAGAAAACAACTACCAAGTAAGAATTCCTTATTATTTTAACATTGCGCCTGATCGTGATTTATTGCTAACGCTTAACCATCTGTCAAGTAGAGGTAGTATCGTAGAAGGTGTCTATCGACAACTCATTGCTAAAGGTGATTATTGGAAAGAAGGTCGGTTTGAAGTTGAAGGTCACTACTTAAACGAAGACGATATTACTAACAATAAGCGCTGGCTGTTAAATTCAAAAATCAACCTTTCTGTTAATGATAAAACAGATATTAATATTGCCACCAATCGAGTATCAGATGCTGATTACTTTAAAGATATAGCGCATAACAATACCTCCGCCTCGTCACTACACTCACAGATTGACGCGTCTTACAAAGATGATGAGCGCAACCTGGCTTTGTCCTTATTTGCAGAAACCGAACAATTAGTTAATGGCGGCAGTGCGGCTTACACACGTGCACCGGAATTATCGATTTCAAAAAGTTTCGAGGGTTTGAGTGGTCGTAATATTAACTTATCATTAGTCAGTACTAAGTTTGCACGCAAAGACGGCAATACAACAACAAAGAAAACAGGCTTACGTACACATGCTCAAGCGAGCTTTAAACGCTCAATATCAACTGACGCTTACTCATTAACACCTAGCTTAAACTTATCAACCACAGATTACGCACTTGATAATAGTGCTGACCAAGATCGCTCTATTTATAGCTTTGGCATTGATTCAAAACTCTTTTTAGAAAGAGAAACAAACCTTTTTGGTGTTGATTTAATTCAAACCTTAACACCAAGACTGGCTTACAACTACGCACCTAAAAGAGCCCAGGGATCTATCCCAATTTTTGACTCTGAAGATAAAAATGATTCTTACGAAGGTTTGTTTTCTGGCCAAAAATTTACCGGTATTGACAGAGTCAATAATGCAAATGACTTCACTTTAGGTCTTGAATCAGAATTTATTAATGAAGAGACTGGTGAAATATATGCAAGTTTAAACATAGCTCAAGCTTTTTACGGAGACGATCAAGTCGTTAGTAGTACTATCAATACTGATTACGACACCAGAAGAAAATATTCTGATATTGCCGCTTCTGCCGACTTTGCATGGGATAGATTTACCTTCAACAATGCATTACAATACGATCCAGAAACCAGCAAGATTGATAAGCGTGACAGTGCAATTACTTACCAACTTAATCCTAGAAAATTCTTAACCATTGCCCATCATGATGACAATGGCGCTAAATCAGCCGAACTATATGGTGCCTACCCAATCAATACTCAGATGCATGTTTTTGCTGGTATTAATCGCTCTATCACTGATTCAATCACCAATAAAGAAACCACAGGTATTGCTTACGAATCTTGCTGTTGGGCAATTCGTCTAGCGCACTTTAAAAAGCATATTAGTGGAAATGATTATGATTACGTGACAGATTTTGAATTGGTGCTTAAGGGGCTCGCCAGCACCTCTCCAAGTCTCTCAAAAGAACTAGAAGAAAACATTCCAAACTAC
>JABGOT010000077.1 GCA_018648985.1 Candidatus Ruthturnera sp. | reverse complement strand
GACAGTAAAAATAAAGACATGCAGTCTTTGATTAATGCTGCACCTAAGCTCATGGACCACCTTGATGATGAGTCAAGTAAGCACTTTGATGAATTTAAAGCGTATTTAGAATGCCTGGATATTCCTTACGTTATCAACACGCGATTGGTTAGAGGGTTAGATTATTACAATCGTACAGTTTTTGAATGGACCACAACAGACTTAGGCTCTCAAGGCACGATTTGTGCAGGTGGTCGTTATGATGGCTTGGTTGAAAAAATGGGCGGAAAATCTACGCCTGCAGTCGGATTCGCCTTAGGATTAGAACGCTTGATTTTATTATTAGAAGCGCAAGGTGTTGCTTTAGAGAAATCAGCTCTGTCTATCTATTTAGTTGCACTGGGCGATAATGCGCAGCTCAAGTCTATGCAAATTGCTAAACAACTGCATCACGCACTGCCTAAAGCAATACTTTATAATGACATCACTTTAGGTAGTTTTAAAGCGCAATTTAAAAAAGCAGATAAAGCCAATGCAGATTACGCTTTAATCCTAGGTGAAGAGGAAATACAAAACAATCAAATCGCGATTAAACCACTTAAAGGCCAAGGTGATCAACAAACCATGAGCCTAGAAGATGCGATTCAATATTTTAAGAATTAAGAGAATTATCATATGAAAAATTTCATTGAAGTAGGAAAAACCGAAGACGAACAAGCCGAGCAAATAAAAAAATGGCTTAGAGAAAATGGACCTCAAATTATTGCAGGCATTGTCATGGGTCTGTCAGGCATATGGGGTTTTGACTATTACAACAACTACCAGCATGAACAATCTATTAACGCTCGTACTGCTTATTTGTCTGTTGTTTCAAATCCCAATTCACCAACATTAGCCACTTTACAAAGCGACCACAAAGACAGTGATTATGCACAACAGTCTGTATTAATGATGGCAAAACACGCGGTATCGGCCGGTAATTACCAGCAAGCAATTGAGTACTTATCGCCTTTATTAAAGACTGAAAATGAATTCATTGCAAACACAGCTAAACTAAGGTCAGCTGCTATTTATTTACAAATTGGCAATCATGATCAAGCGCTATCTGTACTTGGCACTGACGAGAATTCAGCCTTTGATGCTTTGTACAACCATACTAAGGGCGATATTTATTTAGCACAAAACAACATTGATTCTGCTAAAAAACATTACCAGTTAGCCTTAGGTCAGTTATCAAACGATTCAGAATTAAGTAATTTAATTCAAATCAAATTAAACGACCTTAATTAACGCTCTTTTGCATCATGGGCTTACCTGTCATCTCATTAGTTGGACGTCCAAACGTAGGGAAGTCCACTCTATTTAATCGCTTAAGTAAATCACGCCAAGCCTTGGTGTCTGATTTTGAAGGGCTAACGCGTGATCGTCAATATGCAGAGGTTTTGTTAGATGACGAAAGCGAAACTTTTGTTACTATTATTGACACCGGTGGTTTAACTGGTGATGACAATGTGGTTGATAGTGGCATTCAAGGACAAGTATTAAGCGCCTTAGAAGAGTCTGATATTATTTATTTTATTGTCAGTGCTAGAGATGGTGTTATCGGCTTAGATCAAGAAATTGGCACGCAATTGCGTCGACTCAAAAAAGACATTGTTTTGGTTTGTAATAAGGCTGAAGGGCTAAACCCTAGCCTAGCAGCAGAATTTTATGAATTAGGCTTGGGAGAGCCGATTTTGATTGCAGCTGAACATGGCCAAGGTATCGAAGAATTGATCGACCACACATTGCCACTCCTACCTCAGATAACCGATGATGACGAAATCGATGATGATGTTGAAGGTATTGCTGTTGCAGTACTAGGTAGGCCCAATGTGGGAAAATCTACACTGATTAATCGTATCTTAGGTGAAGAACGCGTACTGGCAATAGACCTACCAGGTACTACCCGTGACAGCATTTATATTCCTTTTGAACGTGAGGGGCAAAAGTACACACTAATTGACACTGCTGGTATTCGACGTAAGCGATCTACCCATGAAAAAATTGAAAAATTCTCAATCATTAAAGCCATTGATGCTCTAGAAAAATCACACGTGGTTATCCTGGTACTAGATGCGAGTGAAGGTGTGACCGAACAAGATGCCACCCTACTTGGTATGATCGCCGATAAAGGCAGAGCTTTAATGATTGCCATCAATAAATGGGATGGACTAGATGAGTATCAAAAAACTGAAGTAAAGCGCAAACTTGAAGTTAAGCTCTCGTTTGTCAATTATGCCAGCGTGCATTACATTTCTGCCTTACATGGCTCTGGCGTAGGCAAGCTATTTTCCCCTATTCAAAAAGCCTACCAAAGTGCAGGCGAGAAACACCCTACTTCATTACTAAACAAAATATTAGAAAAAGCCAACCAAGGGCATCAGCCACCACCGGTTAAAGGCAGACGTCTAAAGATTAAGTACGTCAACCAATCTGATGTATTCCCGCCGACCTTTACATTTCATGGCAATCACTTACAAAGTGTGCCAAATGCCTATGAACGCTATTTAAAGAATCTATTCATGAGAGAGTTAAAACTCACTAATACGCCGATTAGAATGGAATATAGAAGTGGTGAAAATCCTTTTAAAGACAATAAAAACGAACTAAATGCTAGGCAAATTGTTAAAAAGCGTCGTCTAATGCAGTTTATTAAGAAGCGGAAGAAGCGCTAGAATAGCTCGCCTCTTTTGTATTTTTATCCAAGCTAATCATTAATTCACAATACGAATTTTCTAAAATCTTGGCTTGAGATGGGTCATCACTACAGGCGCAGCCTGATAACACTTCACAAAAAAACACGCCAGTTTTTACCTTGATCGTATCTTCGTTTTCGGAACTAGATAAGATAATTGCTTCAATCGTTGTTTGGTCGATCACTGCACTATGATTACAACAATCTTTTAAGGGTAGTACACCGAGTTCGAGCGACTGAACGGCTTGCTTAAAGTGTTGAGGAAACTCATCAGTTCCCCAATACTTTAAAGCCTGATCAAACATTACGAAGATAAAATCAGATTGTGCGCCTTGCTAGCAGCATTGATAAAGCTTTCAAACAATGGGTGGCCATCGCGCGGGCTAGAGGTGAATTCCGGATGGAATTGACAAGCCACAAACCAAGGATGATCTTTGATTTCAACCATCTCTACCAATGTGCCATCAATAGAGCGACCAGAAATTGTCATCCCTGCTTTTTCAATCTTTCCAATGAGCTGGTTATTAACTTCATAACGATGACGATGACGCTCAGTAATAACATCTTTGCCATAAATTTCCCTGGCATTTGTACCTTTAACCAACGCACATTCCTGCCCACCTAAACGCATAGTACCGCCAAGATCAGAATCTTCGTCTCGTGTTTGCACACTACCATCTTCTTCTTGCCATTCAGTAATCAAGCCAACCACTGGATAAGGGGTCTCTTCATTAAATTCAGTACTATTGGCGTTTGTCATGCCTGCCATGTTTCTAGCATATTCAATTACCGCTACTTGCATACCTAAACAAATACCCAGATAAGGTACGTTGTTTTCACGCGCAAATTGCACGGTTGCAATCTTACCTTCGACACCACGATTACCAAAACCACCTGGTACCAATATGGCGCTCATTTCACTTAAACAATCAGTGCCATTTTTTTCAATTTCTTCGGAATCAAAATAATGAATATTAACTTTGGTTTTTGTATGTACACCCGCATGAAGCAATGATTCAGACAATGACTTATAAGCTTCGGTCAAATCCATATATTTACCAACCATGGCAATATCAACACTGTGTGTCGGATTCTTAAGCTTATCAACAACACTAGCCCATTCGCTTAAATCTGCATCTTTGCAATTAAGACTGAGTTTTCTAACAACAACGTTATCTAGGCCTTGCTCGTGTAGCGCTTGTGGCACTTTATAAATAGTATCAACATCGAGTGAAGTAAATACCGAACTCTCTTCTACGTTAGTAAATAGTGCAATCTTTTGACGCTCGGCTTCAGGTAATTCTTGTTCTGAACGACAAATTAGAATGTCAGGCTGAATACCAATACCTCTAAGCTCTTTAACTGAGTGCTGGGTTGGTTTCGTCTTAAGCTCGCCCGCCACTTTAATATAAGGCAGTAAAGTCAAATGCACAAATAAAGTATTTTCACGACCAACATCAAGGCTCATTTGTCTAATCGCTTCCAAAAATGGCAAGGATTCAATGTCACCGGCTGTGCCGCCAATCTCCACCAATGCTACATCTGCACCTTCTGCGCCTGCCGTCATTAGTGTTTTTATTTCATTAGTAATGTGTGGAATGATTTGAACCGTCGCACCTAAATAATCACCACGACGTTCGCGCTCGATTACATTTTCATAAACACGGCCTGCGGTAAAGTTGTTTTTCTTACCAAGTTGAATACGCACAAATCGCTCGTAATGACCAAGATCAAGATCAGTTTCAGCGCCATCATTAGTAACAAACACTTCACCGTGTTGGAATGGGCTCATGGTACCAGGATCAACGTTAATATACGGATCCAGCTTAAGCATGGTAATGTTAAGTCCGCGAGATTCTAAGAGTGTAGCTAGAGAGGCTGAAGCAATTCCTTTACCTAAAGAGGAAACCACACCGCCAGTAATAAAGATATATTTTGTTGTCATCGAAAACTAACAAAGTTGAAATGGTTATGATACACAAAACTGTGTAGAATATGGGCGTATTAAATCATAGTAAATATCGATGCAATATAAACAATTTTTTTCGCGCCTATTCTTCTACTTAAAGGCGCATATTGGCAAGCTTATCTTTACTTCGGTAATGATGATGCTAGCAACCGCATTAGAAAGTTCCATCCCTGAAATCACCGGCCGTATTGTTGACGAACTGTTTGCCACCGAACGTAACCAGCAAACCGCTCTAATTTATGCCTTAGCCTTATTTGGTGTGATTGTGCTTAGCTCTATTTTTGCAGTAACCTCTACCGCTGCTAGCTCTTGGGTGTCTAATAAGGTGATCATGGACTTACGCATCGACATGTTTGCCAAGTTATTAAGACTACCAAAATCTTATTTTGATCAACACCCTACTGGTAAAACCCTGTCTAAACTCACCTTTGATGTTGAGCAAATCGCTGCCGCCGCTTCAAGTATTTGGCTAGATTTTATTAAATCATCTATGTCAGTGATTATCTTAATTGGTTATTTGTTTTACAAAAATTGGCAACTAAGCTTAACGCTAATTATCTTATTGCCATTGGTGTATTTAGCAGTCAAACTCTCGTCAAATCGTATGCGCAGCTCATCCCAAAAAGTGCAAAACTCAATGGGTAGAATGACACACCTCTTGGATGAAAATATTTCAGGCAGCTCTTTGGTAAAAATCTATCACGCACAAGATCAAGAAAGCAACAAATTCAACGACCTAATTAAAAACATTCGTCAACAACGATTCAAAGTTGATATGACAGGTGCATTTAATACTGGCTTTGTTAATATCTTAATTGGTTTATCTTTAGGTAGTGTGGTGTATTTTTCATCCACCCTATTAGAGATGAGTGCCGGTGAGTTTTTATCTTTCTTTACTGCTATGGGTATGTTGGTTAAACCAGCTAAAAGCTTGGTAAATATCAACAAACCATTGCAAACCGCCATGGCTGCTGGTGAGAGTGTGTTTGGACTAATTGATGAAGACGAAGAACACAATGACGGCACACAACAACTTAACAGTTCAAAAGGTGCAATTAAATTTAAAGATGTGTCATTTGGTTATTCTGATGATGCCACTGTTTTAAACAACATTAATTTAGATATAAAACCAGGGGAAACCGTTGCGTTGGTAGGGTCAACAGGCAGTGGTAAGACTACCATTATTCAGCTTTTGGCTAAATTTTACTCACCAAACTCTGGTGTTATCACTATTGATGGTACCGATATCAGTAAGTTTGAAGTTGACTCATTACGTTCACAAATTGCTTTTGTTGACCAAAACGTACGTTTGTTTAATGACACGGTTAAAGGCAACATTGCACTCGGTCAAATTAACACCATGAGTGATGCCCAAGTGCAACATGCTGCCAAAGTTTCTAATGCACATGAATTTATTCAAGAGCTTAGTGATCAATTTGACACTGAGATTGGTGAAGATGGCACCAAGCTTTCTGGTGGTCAGCGTCAACGCTTGGCCATTGCCAGAGCTATCGCCAAAGATAGCCCGATTCTTATTCTAGATGAGGCGACTTCAGCACTTGATTCAGCCACCGAAAAACAAGTACAGGCTGCCATTGATGAAATGCAAAAAGATCGTACCACTATTATTATTGCCCACAGATTAAGCACAGTGCAAAAGGCTGACAGAATTGTAGTATTACGTCGTGGTGAGATTATTGAACAAGGCTCACACAAAGATTTGATTAATGCAAAAGGTGAATACGCCTCACTATACAAGCATCAATTTGAAGGCTAGTTTTTAAGCCTTAGTGACAATCATTTTATGCTCTAGCATGTCACGCATAGAGTAACCAATACCACCAATACCGTAGCCAGAATGTTTGCGTCCTGCAAACGGCATCCAATCGACTCTAAAAGTCGTATAATCATTAATCATTACTGCACTGGCTTCTAGCTTCTTAGCCACATCCATTGCCAGTTCAGCATTATCACTAAAAATAGACGATTGGAACGACACATCAAGACTGTTTGCATCTTCAATAGCATTATCAATATCCTTATAGCCGTAAATACACACAACAGGGCCAAAAATCTCTTGGGTGGATACTTTTGAACCCTTGGCTGGGTTAAGCAGTACAGTCGGCTCATAGCTAACTTTATTAATACGTTTGCCGCCAATGATTAAAGTTGCACCTTCGCCAATGGCTTCATTTACCCAGGCTTCAATTCGATCAGTCTCTTTTGGTAAGATTAATGGACCCAAATCACTGTCTTCATTAATCGCATCACCCACCACTTGTTGGGCAGCTACATCGGCAATTTTTTGTGCCAATTCTTGCGCTCGACTCTCAGGTACATATACACGTTGCACTGAAACACAGACCTGACCTGAATGATACATACTGGCTTTTACCACGCCATTAATAAATCCATCCTCATCGGCATATTTGTCCAAAATTAGTGGTGCCACGCCGCCGTGCTCTAGTGCACAACGTGTGCCTGGTGCTAGCTTTGATTTCAAATACCAGCCTACTTTGGCAGAACCAATAAAACTAAAGAAACTCACTCTTGAATCGGTAACTAGTTTTTCTGAATCCTCTCGATTGGTTAACGCGACCTGCATCCAGCCTTTAGGCAAACCTGCTTTTAATGCCAATTCAGCAAGACGCAAACAACATAATGGTGTCACTGCTGCTGGCTTAATAATCACCGGACAACCAGTTGCAATTGCAGGAATTGCTTGATGAATAGATAAATTAAGGGGGTGATTAAACGCACTCACCGCGACTACTACGCCAATCGGCTCTAGAATAGTAAAGGCTGTATGCCCTACACCAGCTGCACTCAAATCCATTGGTATTTCAACGCCTTTGCTACTTTCAATCTCAGTAATGGCAATATGTATGCCATTCACAGCACGAGTCACTTCAACACGCGCATCACGAATTGGCTTACCGCCTTCATTGGCAATTAAGCGCGAAAATTCTTCATGTTCAGCATCAACCAAATCAGCCAATTTTTGCAAAATACGAATACGCTCACTCACACTCAAACAGCCGCCTTTGTGTAAAGCCTGAGCAGTTGATAACATAGCATCTATTTGAGTACTGTCATGCATCTCTAACTCAGCTAATACTGTGCCAGTATAGGCTTGATTAACAATTAATTTTTCTACTGCCATTATCTTGCCTTAATTATCAAATTGTTTTAGATCGTCTAGCAATGTTTTGGTATTTTGAGAATAATCAATCGGTAGATCAATCACATGCACACCCCCTTCATCAAATGCTTTTTCCATAGCTGGCACAAGGTCTTCACTTGCCGTTATCCTATGACCAGTAGCACCATAACTTTGTGCATACATAACAAAGTCTGGATTGTTAAAACTCAAACCAAAATCATCTAATTCTTGAGCGGCTTGCTTCCACTTAATCATGCCATATCCATTGTCATTAAATATCAACACAATCAAATTTAATTTAAGACGAATAGCGGTTTCTAATTCTTGTGAATTCATCATAAAACCACCATCGCCACAAACTGCAAGTACTTGTCGATCAGGATACATCAATGCGCAAGCCATGGCAGTAGGCAAGCCCGCACCCATTGTTGCTAATGCATTATCTAACAATAACGTATTAGGTTGACGGGCATGGTAATGCCTAGCAAACCACAACTTAAACATACCATTATCTAAGGTAACAATGCCATCATCATGCATTACTTTGCGTACGTCTGCTACCACACGCTGTGGTAGCATCGGAAACGATGTATCGTCATCCAGCGCATGAATGGCTTGCCTAATTCTCTCACGAATAGGGGCAACCCATTCGTGATCACAAGCATAACAGCCACTCAATTCTTGAGTTAATCGATCTATTGAGTTACTTATATTGCCAACCACCTCAACTTGAGGATAGTAAATACCTTTAATCTGTGCCGAATGAAAATTCACATGGATAACTTTTTGTTCGCTACCCCTCATAATAAAGGGTGGCTTTTCAACAATATCATGGCCCACATTAATAATTAAATCGGCTTTTTTAATGGCTTCATGCACATAGTCTTTTGATGAGAATGCCGCTGTACCAATAAAATTTGAACCATCACCACTCAAAACACCCTTGCCCATTTGTGTGTTGAAAAATAAGATACCGGTTTTATTAATAAAATCTGACAATGGTTGTCGAATGCGTTTACGGTTAGCACCCGCACCTACAAGCAATAATGGTCTTTTAGCGGCTTTAATAACATTAACTGCTTTCTCAATCGCTCTATCACTGGCAAATACACGATGAATAGTTTGTCTTGGAAAGACGCGATCATCTTCTAATTCCTCTCTAGCAATGTCTTCAGGCAATTCTAGATGAACCGCACCCGGACGCTCTTCTTCTGCAATACGAAACGCACCACGAACCAAAGATGGAATCTGACCACCATAAACAATTTGATCAGAATCTTTAACCAAAGGCTCCATCATTCTGACAATATCTAAAATCTGGAATTTACCTTGTAAGCTGGCTTTAATGGGTTTTTGCCCAGTAATGACTACCATTGGCATAGCACCCAATTGCGCATAAGCGATTGCTGTTACCAGGTTCGTCGCACCAGGGCCGAGTGTTGCTAAACACACACCTGCTCTACCTGTTAGCCGACCATAAGTCGCCGCCATAAATGCGGCGGCCTGCTCATGACGGGTTAGAATAAATTTAATAGATGAGCCGCGTAATGAATCTAACAAGTCAAGGTTTTCCTCTCCAGGAATACCAAAAATATACTCAACCCCTTCATTTTCCAGCGCTTTTACAAATAGGTCAGATGCCTTCATTACTTTTCTCCTTCGTCACACATTGGACATAGTTCATTCATAGGGGTGGATTTTCCATCAATTTGCACAATTCTAACGTGTGATCGGTTTAACATTCGAACTTCTTTTACGCCACAGGAGTGCGCCATAATTTCAACAGTTTTAGTCATATTATTAACGTAGTTTTTAACTTTGATTGCTTTACTCTTAGAATTTAAACCTTTTTGCAAACGCTTATTGTGGGTAGTAATGCCAGTTGGACAAGTATTTTTATTGCATTTAAGCGATTGAATACAACCAATAGCAAACATAAAGCCCCTTGCTGAGGTAACAAAATCAGCACCAGCGCAAATTGCCCAAGCCACATCCGATGGTGTAATCATCTTGCCGGAAGCGATAACTTTGACCCTGTTTTCCAACCCACATTGCATAATTTTATCCACCACTAGTGGTAGTGCCTCTTTAAGTGGTAAACCAACATTATCCATCAGCGCCATTGGTGCTGCGCCTGTACCGCCATCACCGCCATCAACAGTAATAAAGTCTGGGGCTGAGGCAATGCCACGCTTATTCACCTCAGCCAGTAGAGCTTCTAACCACCTTATATGGCCAATCACCGTCTTAAAGCCAACTGGTTTTTTAGTAATCTCACGTACTCGGTTAATCATGTCCAACAATTCACTCGCACTTGATACTTCAATATGACGATTAGGAGAGTTAGAATCTTCACCTTTTGGAATACCTCTAATTTCAGCGATTTCAGTTGTTACTTTAATACCAGGTAAGATCCCGCCTTTTCCAGGCTTAGCACCTTGAGAAACCTTCAACTCAAACATCTTGACTTGTTCATGTTTAGCAATTTTGCTTAGTTTTTTTCGACTTAAACTGCCGTCTTCATTTCTAACACCGTACTTGGCTGTACCAATTTGAAACACTAGATCGGCACCACCTTCTAAATGATAAGAACTAAGACCGCCTTCACCTGTATTCATCCAACAACCTGCCATACGCGCACCATTTGACAGTGCCAATACAGCCGGTTTAGAAATTGCACCATAGCTCATGCCAGAGATATTAAAGATAGATTTTGCCGCGTAAGGATTATCACTATAGTCAGCGCCTATCGTAACTGTTCTAGTCTCTACTGCATCACTATCCAATGTTGGAAACGGACAATTGATAAAAATAGCGGTGCCAGGTATTGTTAAATTTTTAGTCGATCCAAAAGCAATAGTATTATCTTTATCGGCTGATGCACGGTTTACCCATTCACGTTCTGCGCGATTAAAAGGCATCTCTTCTCGATCCATAGCAAAGAAATACTGGCGGAAAAACTCACCCAACGTGCTAAATAAATAACGAAAATGCCCGACAACTGGGTAGTTTCTTAGAATGGCATTTTTACTCTGAGAGACGTCAAAAACAAACGTAATAATAACAGCAACAAATACAAGTCCTAGCAGCCAAATAAACAATGTTGGCATTAAGCTAATAACAGTATTTGGTGTTTCAGATAGTGGCATTATTCCCCCGAATATTATGTGTGTATGCTACACAATTACACAACCATACACAATATTATTTTGTCTTGTAAATTAAAGAATCTGGGTAGAAGGCTATCCAAGCAAAATAAAACCCTTGTATGGTTGGAATTACATTGCCAGTTTGGTCTTTAATTTGCGCTGTTTTGCTTTCACTATCCCACAAAATGGTATACGCCTTACCATCAATCAAATCTGTAAATTCAGACTGTTCATTTTTATCTAGTTCACTAAATGGATAAGCCTTTATTTGATCACCATCTTTCAGCCCAATAACCGTTTCTTTAGGATGAAAACTATTAGCATCTGGACTTGAGCTAGGCGCAGGAAAATACAACGACCTATTCGTCCCATAATCACCATATGGATTTTTTGTGTAATCCCTGACATGGCCTGTTGCCGTTGACAACACCAAAGTATTTGGATGTAATGCCTTCCATCTGCCCCAAGTTGTATGTGTACTCACAATTGGTGTTAGATCCTCACCAACTAACGGGCCACTGATAGCCTTAGATAAAATTTGCGAAAAAAGAGATTCTGTCTGATCATCGTACAAAAGTACATCCGAGTTATAAAGCAAACCTGATACGCCAAAACGTGAATGTTTACCTTTAATATTTGATGAAAACACAGCGCCCGTGCCACACAATGGACAATAAGTAACAGCAAAGGCTTTATCGCCAATCTTATCATTTACAATTTCATGCCAATTTAAAATATTAATCGGATAAGCTTTAGCTACACCATCAACCTCAAGTGCTAACACTCGATCCGTATCTTTTATAAAACCAGATTTATTTTTAGTAACAAAAACAGGATTGTCAATCGCAGGAATACCGTCCTTTCCTGGCCCACCTGATAGAATTTTATCGACACCAATACTGGCGTTAGATAAATCAAATCCATTTTTACTAATGCCATTTTGAGCGTTACAACTTGTGATAAACACAATAGATGTTATGCCTATTGTGGCTATAATTTTTTTTAATCTGTTATTCGTATTCATTATGAGGCCTACTATTTTTTCTTATTAATATCCCAGTGGGTATTGCCATAATCAACATATCGACAAGTATTGTATTTTGAGAATTTTTCTTGCCATTTTCTTTTAGGATCAAAATTTTTCTGATCTTCGTAATACATTGCAATTGCTTGCACAGCGTAACAAGGGTTTGATTGTATTAATGCTTTCAATTCCTTTTTT
>JABGOT010000107.1 GCA_018648985.1 Candidatus Ruthturnera sp. | reverse complement strand
ATTAAAAGCATTTGATCATCGTTTAATCGACAAATCAGCGCTTGAGATTGTAGAAACAGCTAAGCGCACAGGTGCTAGTGTAAGAGGTCCAATCCCTTTACCGACTAAAAAAGAGCGTTTCACAGTATTAACTTCTCCGCACGTTAACAAAAAAGCGAGAGACCAGTACGAATTAAGAACATACGTTAGATTAATGGACGTTATTAGCCCAACTGATAAAACAGTTGATGCACTAATGAAGTTAGATCTAGCTGCAGGTGTTGATGTAGCGATTAAGCTTAACTAAGAAAACAAACAGTAATTTAGGAATAAGATCATGGCAATTGGTTTAGTAGGACAAAAATTAGGAATGACGCGCATTATGTCTGACGACGGCTCAGCTACGTCAGTCAGCGTTATTAAAATTGAACCTAATCGTGTTGTTCAAACAAGAACAACTGAAGTTGACGGCTATAGTGCCGTTCAAGTTACTACAGGTGCAAAGGTAAACAAAAAAGGCGAAGCAAAACTTCGTCGTGTACCGTCATCAATCAAAGGTCATTACGCGAAAGCTTCACAAGAGATCGGTTTAGGTCTTTGGGAATTCAGAGCAGATGCCGATGAAATTGGTGAAGCAAGTAGTTTTGATGTATCTATGTTTGGCGCAGGACACTATGTTGATGTGACTGGTCAATCCAAAGGTAAAGGTTTTCAAGGTGGTGTAAAGCGTCATAATTTCCAAATGCAAGATGCAACCCACGGTAACTCAATCTCTCACAGAGCGATTGGTTCAACAGGACAGTGTCAAGAGCCTGGTCGAGTATTCAAAGGTAAGAAAATGGCAGGTCACATGGGTGATGAGCAAGTTACCGAAGAGTGTTTAGAAGTAATAAGAGTAGATAGCGACAGAAACTTATTGTTAGTTAAAGGTGCGATTCCTGGTGCTAAAAATGGTTTTGTTAAAGTACTACTATCAGACAAAAAAGACAAAAATAATGCAGAAGTCACTAAACGTGTTGCTGAAGAACAAGCAGCTAGCGAAGTGGTTGACGTTGAAGAAACTAACGAAGCGTAAGGTTTTTTAAAATGAAATTAAAAGTATTAAATGTAAGCACAAATAAGTCCACTTCTACTGAAGTTGCGGATACTATTTTTGCAAGAGACTTTAACCAATCATTGGTTCACCAAGTAACGACAGCTTATATGTCAGGTGGTCGCCAAGGCTCTAAAGCACAGAAAAACCGTGCTGCAGTTAGCGGTGGTGGTAAAAAACCTTGGGCACAGAAAGGTACAGGCCGAGCACGTGCTGGTACATCTCGTGGCCCTATTTGGCGTTCAGGTGGTGTTACGTTTGCAGCGCAACCTCGCAGCTACGTACAAAAGGTTAACAAAAAAATGTACAAAGGTGCAATTAGCATTATCTTTTCAGAGCTTGTTCGTTCTGAGCGTTTAAAAGTAGTTAAAGACTTTAACGTTAAAGATCCTAAAACAAAAAACGTAACTTCATTACTTAAAGCCTTAGATGTTAAAGACGCTTTATTAATGACAGATGAGTTAGATGAGAATTTATATCTTTCTTCACGTAACTTATACCATGTTGGCGTTTGCGATACACAAAGCATCGATCCAGTTAGCTTAATTGGTTATGAAAATGTTGTCATGACAGAAGCAGCGTTGAAAAAAATTGAGGCAATGTTATGAATCAAGAAAAAGTATTAAAAACCTTATTAGCGCCAATTGTTTCTGAGAAAACAACCATGTTGTCAGCACACAATCAATATGCATTTAAAGTGCGCTCTGATAGCAACAAAAAAGAAATCAAGGCTGCTGTTGAATCATTATTCGGCGTAACGGTATTAAACGTTACTACGTCTAATGTGAAAGGCAAGAAGAAAGTATTTAAAGGCAAGATTGGCCGTCGTGTTAATTGGAAGAAGGCAATGGTTAAAGTGTCTGAAGGCCAAATGATTGACGTTAGCGCATCTTAAAGAGAAAGGATTATGGCACAAGTAATTAAAAGAAAACCAACCTCACCCGGCAGAAGATTTGTTGTTAGCATTGTAGACAAAGATCTACATAAGGGCGCACCTTACGCACCCCTAACTGAAAGCAAAAACAGAATCAGTGGCCGTAACAACCGCGGCAAGATTACGGTTCGTCATAAAGGTGGTGGTCATAAGCGTCGTTATAGAGCGATTGATTTTAAGCGTATTAAAGACGATATTCCTGCAACAGTTGAGCGCATAGAATACGATCCTAATCGTAGTGCAAACATTGCATTGGTTTTATACGCAGATGGTGAGCGCACTTATATTATTGCACCTAACGGCTTGAAAGCTGGTGATACCGTTGTTTCAGGTACTTCAGTTGCAATCCAAGCAGGCAATGTTATGCCATGTGCAAACATTCCTTTAGGTAGTGTTATTCACTGTATCGAACTTAAGCCTGGTAAGGGTGCGCAAATGGCACGTAGTGCTGGTACTTCAGCGCAGCTAATTGCAAAAGAAGGTACTTACGTTACTTTAAGGCTTCGTTCTGGTGAAGTACGTAAAGTATTAGCCGAGTGTCGTGCAACGATTGGCGAAGTGTCTAAGAAAGAACACAGTTTAAGAAAATTAGGTAAAGCTGGTGCAACGCGTTGGAGAGGTGTTAGACCTACCGTTCGTGGTGTAGTAATGAATCCAGTAGATCACCCACATGGTGGTGGTGAAGGTAAAACTAGTGGTGGTCGTCATCCAGTTTCTCCTTGGGGTACACCAACTAAGGGCTATAAAACACGTAGTAACAAGCGTACTGATAAGCTTATCGTACGT
The DNA here is from genome assembly GCA_018648985.1 of Candidatus Ruthturnera sp. Classification (GTDB taxonomy): domain Bacteria; phylum Pseudomonadota; class Gammaproteobacteria; order PS1; family Pseudothioglobaceae; genus Thioglobus_C. Next base: position 9,683 of record JABGOT010000107.1, on the reverse strand, counting down.
CGTAGAAATAAATAAGGGTAATCATGGCTAGATCATTAAGAAAGGGTCCGTTTGTTGACGAGCATTTAATCAAAAAAGTATTAACAGCTCAAGAGAATAACGATAGAAAACCAATTAAAACTTGGTCAAGACGTTCAGTTGTTGTACCAGAAATGATTGGATTAACTATTGCAATCCATAACGGTAGAGCACACGTTCCAATTTCTATTAATGAGAACATGATTGGTCATAAGTTAGGTGAATTTGCGATTACACGTACTTTTAAAGGTCACACAAGTGATCGTTCAGCGTAAACATAATTAGGTAAATAACAATGAAAGAAGTTAAAGCAATCCATAAATATGCAAAAGGCTCATCTTTTAAAGTGAGATTGGTTGCGGATCAAATCCGTAACAAGCCAGTAGAGGAAGCATTGAACATTCTATCGTTTAGCAACAAGGGAGCGGCTAAATTGGTTAAGAAAGTACTTGATTCAGCAATCTCAAATGCTGAGCACAATGATGGATTAGACATCGACGAATTGAAAGTGAGTAGCATTTATATTGATGAAGGCTCAACAATGAAAAGAATCCGCCCTAGAGCAAAAGGTAGAGCGAATCGAATTTTAAAAAGAACAAGCCACATTACTGTTGGCGTAAGTGCAGGTTAAATTATGGGTCAAAAAGTAAATCCAAAAGGTATTAGATTAGGCATCGTTAAGGATTGGGATTCTAAGTGGTATGCGAATTCTCAAGATTATTCTAAGTACTTACTATCTGATATCGAAGTTAGAGATTTCTTATTCGAGAAATTAAAATCTGCTTCTGTTAGTCGCGTTCAAATTGAGCGTCTAGCTAACAATGCTAAGGTTGTGATTCATACAGCACGCCCTGGTATTGTTATTGGTAAGAAAGGTGCTGATATTGAGCAGCTTAAAACCATCGTTAGTGGAATGATGGGTATCCCAGTACATATTAGTATTGAAGAAATTAAGAAGCCTGAGTTAGATGCACGTCTAGTGGCTGAAAATATTGCACAACAGTTAGAAAAGCGTGTGATGTATCGTCGTGCTGTTAAGCGTGTACTAGGCAATGCGACACGTCTAGGCGCTCAAGGCATTAAGGTCATGGTTAGTGGTCGATTAAACGGTGCAGAAATTGCACGTTCTGAGTGGTACCGTGAAGGCCGTGTGCCATTACACACATTCAGAGCTGATGTTGATTATTCATCATACGGTGCAAATACACAATATGGTGTGATCGGTATTAAGGTTTGGATCTTTAAAGGTGAAATCTTAGATCACAAAAAAGGAACATTGGATGAGGTTGCTCGTCGTGGTGCAACAACTCAAATAGGCAAGAAGTAAAGGACTGAAAAATGCTACAACCTAAACGTACAAAATTTAGAAAAATGATGAAAGGCCGTAATCGCGGTCTAGCCACTGGCCATAAGGTTAGTTTTGGTGAAATCGGTTTGCAAGCTGTTGGCAGATGTCGTATGACAGCTAGACAAATCGAATCAGCACGTCGTGCAATGACACGTCATGTGAAACGTCAAGGTAAGATTTGGATTCGCGTATTCCCAGACAAGCCAATTACTAAAAAGCCATTAGAAGTTCGAATGGGTAAAGGTAAAGGTAGTGTTGAATATTGGGTAGCACAAATTAAACCAGGTCAAATGTTATTTGAGATGCAAGGTGTTGATGAAACCGTTGCAAGAGAAGCGTTTGCATTGGCAGCAGCTAAGTTGCCAGTAAAAACAACAGTAGTTAAACGGACGGTGATGTAATGGATGTTAAAGAATTAAGAGAGCAAGATATCTCACAATTAAATGAAACGCTAATGACGCTTTTAAAAGAGCACCTTGAATTGCGCATGCAGCACAAAACTGCACAATTAAGCGACTCTTCAAAGCTGGGTAAAACTAAGCGATCAATTGCACAAGTTAAAACAATTATGAAAGAGAAACAAGCATGAGTGATAATAAAGTAGAACGCGTATTAATGGGCACAGTTGTAAGTGCGGGTCGTGATAAAACAATTGCTGTTCAAATCGAACGCAAAGTTAGACACCCAATTTATAAAAAGTACATCAAGCGTAGTACTAAGGTTCATGCACATGATGAAAAGAATGAGTGTGCTTTAGGTGATACAGTTAGAGTAGTGGAAGCAAAGCCATTCTCTAAAACTAAACATTGGGCACTATTAGAAGTCGTTGAAAAATCAGTTTCGATTGATTAATTTATAGCATATTAAAAGAGAATAAGACATGATTCAAATGCAAACAAAACTTCATATTGCGGACAACAGCGGTGGCGTCAAAGCAATGTGTATTAAAGTATTAGGCGGTTCTAAGCGTCGTTATGCCGGTATTGGTGATGTAATTAAAGTCAGTATCAAAGAGGCTTCAGCACGCGGTAAAGTTAAAAAAGGTGATGTTTATGATGCAGTAGTTGTTCGTACAGCACATGGTGTTCGTCGTACTGATGGCTCTCGCATCCGTTTTGATAACAATGCAGTTGTACTTTTAAATACAAAACTTGAGCCAGTTGGCACTCGTATTTTCGGCCCAGTTACTCGTGAATTACGTAACAAGCAATTTATGAAAATTGTGTCATTAGCACCAGAGGTTTTGTAATGCAAAAAATTAAATTAAATGACGAAGTAATCATTATTGCCGGTAAGGACAAAGGTTCTACAGGTACAGTGACTAAAGTTACCGATATTAAAGTTGTGGTTGAAGGTTTAAACATTGCTAAGAAGCACGTTAAAGCTAATCCAAATGCAGGCGTAACTGGCGGTATTGTTGATACTGAAATGCCAATGGCAATTTCAAATGTCGCAATCTACAACGCTAAAACAAAAAAAGCAGACAGAGTTGGTGTTCGCACTGACAAAGACGGCAATAAAGAAAGATTTTTTAAATCAAACGGCGATTCAATCGTTTGAAACAGTTAAGGAAAACTAACCGTGTCTAGATTACAAGAACAATACAAAAAAGAAATTTTACCTGCACTACAAAAAGAGCTAGGTTTAAACAACCCAATGCAAGTCCCTAAGATCGAGAAGATCACCATTAACATGGGTTTGGGTAGCGCATTAGGTGATAAGAAAATCCTACAAAGCGCATTAGAAGAAATGAGCCTTATTTCTGGTCAAAAGCCATTAACTTGTAATGCACGTAAGTCAGTTGCAAGCTTCAAATTAAGAGAGGGCAACCCAATTGGTTGTAAAGTGACTTTACGTAAAGAAAAGATGTATGAATTTCTTGACCGTTTAGTTAATATTGCGATTCCTCGTATTCGTGATTTCCGTGGTTTAAACGAAAAATCATTTGATGGTCGTGGTAACTACAACATGGGTTTAACAGAGCAAATCGTATTCCCAGAGATTGATTTTGAAAAGGTAACTAGAACACGTGGCATGGATATCGCTGTCACAACTTCTGCTACTAATAATGAAGACGCTAAGAAACTATTAGCAATGTTTAATTTCCCATTTAAAGGACAGGAAAATGGCTAAAAAGTCTATGATAAATAGAGACGCTAAGCGCGCAAAGTTGGTTGAAAAATACCGTACTAAGCGCCTTGAGCTAAAGAAAATTATTAAGAGTGTACACTCTTCTGATGAGGAGCGCTTCCAAGCAACGATTAAGTTGCAAGCATTACCTCGTGACGCATCACCTAGCCGTCAACGTGCTCGTTGTGGTTTAACAGGTCGTCCACATGGTGTTTATCGCAAGTTTGGTCTAGCGAGAACAAAATTAAGAGAGCGCACCATGAATGGTGAAGTGCCCGGTTTATCTAAAGCAAGTTGGTAGGAGAAAAATAATATGAGTATGTCTGATCCAATTGCTGATATGTTAACTCGCATTCGTAATGCGCACATGGTTGATAAGAAAGAAGTCAACATCCCAGCATCAAATTTAAAGTCTGCCATCGCAAGTGTGATGCAGCAAGAAGGTTACATTGAGTCATTTAGTGTTGACGGCGAAGCCGCGACTAAAACTTTAACACTTAAGTTAAAGTACTATGACGATAAACCGGTGATCGAGTCTTTACAAAGAATCTCTAAGCCAAGTTTACGTGTTTATGTAAAAAGTACTGAAATGCCAAGCGTCATGAATGGCCTAGGTATTGTGATTGTTTCAACACCTAAGGGTGTAATGACTGGTCAAAACGCAGCAGCCGAAAATGTTGGTGGCGAAGTTTTGTGCAGCGTTTCTTAATTAGGGAGTTATAAGATGTCTAGAATTGCAAAATCACCAATCGAAATTCCAGCTGGCGTTGAGGTATCTATTAATGGTGCAACGATGTCTGCTAAAGGTAAATTAGGCCAAATGCAGATGGATCTACATCCGTCAGTTACAGTCGTTAATGCAGAAAATGTAATAACATTTGATATTGCCAAAGTTGACAAAAAAGATGAAAAGAAAGCATGGGCGCAAGCAGGTACTGCAAGAGCTAACACGGCTAACTTGATTCAAGGCGTTTCCGAAGGTTGGGAAAAGAAATTATCATTAATTGGTGTTGGTTACCGTGCGAAAGCAATGGGTAAAGTCCTAGATTTAACGCTAGGTTTTTCACACCCGGTTAAGTACGAATTACCAGAGGGTATTACTGCTGAAACACCTTCACAAACAGAAATTGTTGTGAAAGGTATGGATAAGCAAAAAGTAGGACAAGCAGCTGCTGAAATTAGAGCTTACCGTCCGCCAGAGCCTTACAAGGGTAAAGGTGTTCGTTATGTGGATGAGTACGTTGTCCGCAAAGAAGCTAAGAAGAAATAATAAAAGGTATTGAGATATGAAACTGTCTAAAAAACAAGCTCGCTTAAGAAGAGCAACTAAATTTAGAGCGAAGAATGCTGAGAGGGGTGTAGAGCGTTTAGCTGTACACAAAACTTCACAGCACATTTATGCGCAAATCATTAGTAGTTGTGGCACAAAAACGTTAGCATCAGCATCAACTTTAACAACTAAAGTTAAAAATGGTGGCAACGTTGAAGCCGCAACTAAGATTGGTGCTGAAATTGCCAAAATTGCAAAAAAAGCAAAAGTAACGAAAGTCGCTTTTGATCGTTCTGGTTTTAAATACCATGGTCGAGTTAAAGCATTAGCAGATGCGGCAAGAGACGGCGGATTAGACTTTTAAAAAAATTATAAAAATAGGCGACAATAATGGCTGAATATAAGAAAAATAATAATAACGACGATAGCGAGTACATTGAAAAACTGGTTAACATTCGTCGCGTTGTCAAAGTAGTGAAAGGTGGTCGTATTTTTGGCTTCTCAGCACTGGTTGTTGTTGGCGATGGCAATGGTAAAGTAGGTTACGGCACGGGTAAAGCGCGTGAAGTACCTGCCGCAATCCAAAAAGCCATGGACAAAGCAAAGAAGGCAATGAAAAACGTACCATTAAAAGACGGTACGCTTTATTACCCTATTACTTCTAATGTTGGCGCTGCTAAAGTTTACATGCAACCAGCATCAGAAGGTACTGGCGTTATTGCTGGTGGCCCAATGCGTAGTGTTTTAGAAGCAGTTGGTGTGCACAATATCTTAGCAAAATGTAATGGTACGCGTAACCCTATTAGTGTTGTTCGCGCAACGGTTGAAGGTTTAACGTCAATGACATCTCCACAGTCAGTTGCTGCTAAGCGTGGCAAAACTGTTGAGCAAATTACTGGGGAAGCATAATGGCTGAAGAAAAGAAAGTAGTTAAAAAAGCAGCACCTAAAAAAGCGCCAGCTAAGAAAGCAGTTGCCGCTAAAAAAGCACCTGCTAAAGCAGTCGCGACTAAAAAACCTGCAGCGAAACCTGCAGCAAAAAAGCCAGTAGCTAAAAAAGCAGCGCCTAAGAAAAACACAGTGAGTGTAACACTGACTAAGAGTTTCCATGGTCGTCTTCCAACACACCGTGCAACGGTAACTGGATTAGGCTTAAAAAGAATCAATCACACAGTTGTGTTACAAGATACGCCTGAAGTGAGAGGCATGATCAACAAAGTAGCTTACTTACTTAAGGTAGAAGGTTAGAAATTATGAGTACTATGCAATTAAATACATTGTCACCTGCAGAAGGTGAAAAGAAATCTAGAAAACGCGTTGGCCGTGGTATCGGTAGTGGTTTTGGTAAAACTTGTGGCCGTGGTCACAAGGGTCAAAAATCTCGTTCAGGCGGTTTTTCTAAAGTCGGTTTTGAAGGTGGTCAAATGCCATTACAACGTCGTCTTCCAAAAGTAGGTTTCTCTTCACGTGTATCAATCATTACTTCAGAAGTAACCTTATCTGAAATTGACAAGTTAGAAGAAACTGAGATTACTATTGACGTATTAAAAGCGCATAACTTAGTGACTAAAAATATTAAGCGCGTTAAAGTCATGTTGTCTGGTGAGATCACTAGAGCAGTAACTTTAACGGGTATTAAGGCAACTAAAGGCGCACTTGCTGCCATTGAAGCGGCTAAAGGCTCAGTGAACGAGTAATTCTATGAGTCAACCACCCTTAGGCCTTTCTCAAGATTTAACGAGACGCATCCTCTTTTTATTGGGTGCGTTAGTCGTTTTTAGACTAGGCACGCATATTACTATCCCATTTATCTCGCCGATAGCACTAGCTTCATTGGTACAAGATAACCAAGGTACGATTTTGGATATGTTTAATATGTTCTCGGGTGGTGCGTTAGAGCGCTTATCAATCTTTACTTTGGGCATCATGCCTTATATTTCGGCTTCGATTATTATTCAGTTAATGACTTCGGTAGTACCAAAGCTCGAGCAGCTTAAAAAAGAAGGCGAAACTGGTAAACGTAGAATTACACAGTACACACGTATGGGTACGGTTATCTTGGCAGTGTTTCAGTCTTACGGTATTTCAATTGCATTGCAATCGCAGTCAGCTGGTGGTGTACCGCTTGTTATGGAAGCTGCAGCTAGCTATACTTTTTCATTAGTTACAGTGGTCACTTTAACCACAGGCACCCTATTCTTAATGTGGCTCGGTGAGCAAATTACTGAAAAAGGTATTGGTAATGGTATTTCAATGATTATTTTTGCTGGTATTGTTTCTGGCTTGCCATCAGCATTTGGCTCAACACTATCATTGGTGTCTACTGGCGAATTAACGGTTATCTTAGTGGCTATTCTTTTTGCAATGACTTTATTGGTTACTGCGTTTGTTGTCTTTATGGAGCGTGGCCAGCGCCGTATCACGGTTAACTACGCCAAGCGTCAGCAAGGCCGTAAGATGGTCGGTGGTCAAAGCTCATACTTGCCACTAAAGATCAACATGGCGGGTGTGATTCCACCTATTTTTGCTTCAAGTATTATTTTATTCCCAGCAACGTTAGGCGGCTGGTTTTCACAATCAGAAGGCATGGGCTGGTTAGCGGAGTTAACCGCTAGTATTTCGCCAGGACAGCCGTTATATGTATTATTTTATGGTTTGGCGATCGTATTCTTTACGTTCTTCTACACAGCATTAACCTTTGATTCAAAAGACACGGCAGATAACTTACGTAAGTCAGGTGGTTTTATTCCAGGCATTCGCCCGGGAAAACATTCAGCAGACTATATCGATTCAGTTATGTCGCGTTTGACAGCTTCTGGTGCGGTTTATATTACAGCCGTTTGTTTGTTACCAGAGTTTTTAATTTTATATTGGAACGTGCCATTTTATTTTGGCGGCACCAGTTTATTGATCATCGTTGTTGTGGTGATGGATTTTATTTCACAAGCGCAATCTCATTTAATGTCTAATCAGTACGATTCATTAATGAAGAAAGCTGGTTTAAACTAGAAAGAAGGTAGAGGAATTATGAAAGTAAGAGCATCAGTAAAAAAGATTTGTAACAATTGCAAAATTATCAAGCGCCACGGCGTGGTTCGTGTAATTTGTAAAGAGCCTCGTCATAAGCAAAGACAAGGTTAATTGAGATTGACATCGAAAGACTCGCAACGTATAATTGCCGGTTTTTCGCGTTTTAATTTTTGCAGTGTTTTTCGAGAAGAAAAACGTACAAATTTAGACTAAAAAAGTAGGATATAAGGAAAATATAAATGGCTAGAATAGCAGGAATTAACATTCCAACAAACAAACACATTGTCATTGGCTTACAGTCAATCTTTGGTATCGGCGACACACGTGCAAAAGCAATTTGTGCAGAGCTTAAAATAGACCCAGCAACTAAGGTTTCTGACATTGCTGAAGACCAGTTAGAGCGCATTCGTGATGCAGTTGCAAAATTTGAAGTTGAAGGTGATCTTCGTCGTCAAGTAGCAATGGACATTAAACGTTTAAAAGACTTAGGTTGTTACCGCGGTATCCGCCACAGAAAATCATTACCACTTCGTGGTCAAAGAACTAAAACAAATGCCAGAACTCGTAAGGGTCCTCGTCGTTTAATTAAATAATCATAGGTAGATATTATGGCTCAAGCACCAGCATCAGCACCAGCAAAGAAAAAATCAAAAAAAGTCATTACTGACGGTATTGCGCATATTCATGCGACATTTAACAATACCATCGTTATGATTACCGATCGTCACGGCAACGCAGTTTGTTGGGCGACTGCAGGTGGTTCTGGTTTTAGAGGTTCAAGAAAATCAACCCCATTTGCAGCGCAAGTAGCAGCCGGCAATTGTGGTGAAAAAGCATTGGCTTTTGGCATGAAGAACTTAGATGTTCGTGTTAAGGGTCCTGGTCCTGGTAGAGATTCTGCAATTCGTGGTCTTAATGCGCAAGGGTTAAAAATTCAATCAATCACAGATGTGACGCCAATCCCTCATAACGGTTGTCGTCCTTCTAAGAAACGTAGAGTATAAGGAGATATACTGGACCTACTTGTAAATTAGCCCGTCGCGAAGGCACGGACTTATTTCTTAAAAGTGGCATTAGATCATTAGATTCTAAATGTAAGATCACTCAACTTCCTGGTGTGCACGGTGCTAACGCCCGTCGTCAAAAAGGTACTGAGTACGGCTTGCAGTTACGTGAAAAGCAAAAAGTAAGACGCATCTACGGCATCTTAGAAAAGCAATTCCGTCTTTATTACAAAAAAGCATCACAAAAGAAAGGCTCAACAGGTGAAAACTTATTGTCACTACTTGAGTGTCGTTTAGATAACGTGGTATACCGTATGGGTTTTGGCGCAACGCGTGCTGAAGCAAGACAACTGGTTTCACACAAGTCAATTCTTATAAACGGCTCTATTGTTAACATTCCTTCTTACCAAGTGAGTGCAAATGATGAGATCTCAATTAGAGAAAAAGCTAAAAAACAAAGCCGTATCCAGCTTGCTGTTGAGTTAGCTGAACAATCTGGCCAAGCTGACTGGGTTGATGTAGATAACAAAGCCCTTAAAGGCGTATTTAAAAATGTTCCTGCTCGTGATGATTTATCATCAGACATCGAAGAACATTTGATTGTTGAATTGTATTCAAAATAAGGAGTTGATTATGCAAGGTAGTGCAAAAGATTTTTTAAAGCCAAAGTTAGTTGACTCAAAACAAACAGCTACTAACGAATACAGAGTGGTTCTTGAGCCTTTAGAAAGAGGTTTTGGCCATACACTAGGTAACGCACTTAGAAGAACTTTGTTATCTTCTATGGTAGGTTCAGCAGTCACAGAAGTGGCAATTGATGGCGTTATGCATGAGTTTTCAACCATTGATGGCGTTCAAGAAGATGTATTAGACATTCTTTTAAA
>JABGOT010000059.1 GCA_018648985.1 Candidatus Ruthturnera sp. | reverse complement strand
AAAAATATTGATTTTGTTTTGCCATCTGCAAAGAATTCTTTATCCAGAGTATCGCTATTAAAGCCACCCATAGGGCCACAATCAAGACCAACTGAGCGTGCAGCCATCATAAAATAAGCACCTTGTAAGGTAGCGTTCATTTCACCAGCAGATTTGATTTTTGCATCATTGCCAGCGTACCAGCTACGAGCATCAGCGTGGGGGAATAAGAATGGCAATTTTTCATAAAATTCAATATCATAGCTAATAATAGCGATAACAGGTGCAGCCATGGCTTTATCTACATTGCCTTCATCAAGATGAGCTTTAAGCTTTTGTTTGCCTGCGGCTGATTTGACGAAAGTAATACGAGCAGGTGAGTTGTTAGCGGCTGTTGGGCCATATTTCATTAACTCATAGATTTGGTTAATTTGCTCATTAGATACATCTGAGTCTAACCAACCATTGTGACTTCTAGCATTAATAAATAAAGTGTCTAAAGCATTTTGATCTAGCATTAAAATATCCTAAGTTGGTTTATAAAATTATTATGTTAGATTATATATTTTTCGCCCCAACACTCTCAGACAAATTTAAAGACCATTTGACAAAAGTGGGAATAGATTTTGAGTGTGATATTGATGAAAGTTTTGGCTCTGTTCAGGGAGAGATTGTCTCGATTGCAGACGAGACTTCTGACGCTGTCTTAAATGAGTTGCAAGTTTTATATGATGAGTTGCAAGACGATTTAGAGCAAATACTCGAACAAGAGGGTGATGGTCTACTAATGAATGCGGCTGGTATGGAGGTTAAACTCAAAGATGGATCAATTTGTACGCTTAGAGTTTCGCCTGAGATTGTTACGCGCATCCTAACTGTGTTAGAATTTGACGAATTACAAACGTTTATTGATAATATTGCAAGAAGTGTTGAAAACCCAGATGATGGGCATTTCTGTCACAACATAGACAAGGATTAAGATGAAAAAAATTACGATTATTGGTTCGGGTTTTGCGGGTTTAACTGCGGTTAAAACTCTTAGAAAACAAGACAAACAATGTGAGATTACATTAATCTCTCCCAAGGCAGAATTGGTATATATGCCTAGCTTAATCTGGGTGCCATCAGGCGCAGCTAGTAAGAAAGACATTGTTGTGCCGTTAGAAAACTTTTTTAAACGCATGAATGTTCACCATGTGCCCAGTGAAGTAACGGGTTTGGAGAATGATGGCAGAACAGTAATTACGCCTATCGGGCTATTTGAGAACGATGCACTGATTATCGCCTCAGGTGGACGATTTATTAAAAAACTCCCTGGCATTGAGCATGCAATTACCCCTTGTGAAGGCTTAAGTGCTGCTGAGGCAATCCGAGATCGTATTAAATCAATGGATGGTGGTGATATCGCCATTGGATTTTCTGGCAATCCAAAAGAGCCAAGTGCAATGCGTGGTGGACCAATGTTTGAGTTTTTGTTTGGGCTTGATACTCAGCTGCGTTCTGAGGGGCGACGCGATAAATTTAACCTTACCTTTTTTACTCCTGCAGAAAAACCCGGTGCACGCCTAGGTAAAAAAGCAGTAAAGGGTTTATTGGGTGAGATGAAAAAACGCGGTATTGCCATGCATCTTGGTAATAAGATGAAAAAGTTTGAAGCCGATAAAGTGATTACTGAAGGTGGTGAGTTTGATGCAGATTTGATTTTATTCATGCCAGGTATGACAGGCAATACTTGGTTTGACAATACCGACCTTGCGCGTAGTGAAGGCGGCATGTTAAAGGCCAATCAATTTTGTGAAGTCGAAGGCGCTGATAAAATTTTTGTAGCAGGTGATTCGGGTTCGTATCCAGGCCCAGATTGGATGCCAAAACAAGCGCATATGGCTGACTTACAGGCCGAAGCCGCCGCCAAAAATCTACTCGATGGTTTAGATGGAAAACCAGCCAGCCACACTTTTAAAATTGAGCTAATGTGTATTGTTGATTCAAACAACAAAGGTATTTTTGTATCGCGCACTATGAAAGGCGGACTAATGCTGCCGAGTTGTCGTTTAATGCATTGGGCTAAGCAAATTTTTGGTTGGTGGTATCTCAGAGGTTATCGATAAATCATGAGCGATTGTTTATTTTGTAAGATTATTGCTGGTGATATTCCAGCCGACAAACTCTATGAAGATGACGATGTTCTTGCGTTTCATGATATCGGTGCGCAAGCGCCACATCATTTTTTAGTTATTCCTAAGAAGCATATTGCCACACTTAATGATGCAGATGATGCAACGCTAGTTGGTAAGTTAACTTTGACCGCTTCCAACATTGCTAAAGAATTAGGCTTTGCCGATGATGGCTATCGAGTGGTAATGAATTGTAATGAAGATGGTGGGCAAACTGTATATCACATTCATTTGCATTGTTTGGGCGGTAGAAATCTTAGCTGGCCACCAGGTTAATGGAGGAAAGCAAGGCTTTCCTTTGTTAACGTCTTATTAAAAGACCTTACTTTTTTAGATAATATTTTTTATCAAAAAAAGGTTAAAATTCTCAGCTTAAATTTACCTTATTCTTAAGATTATTATGAGCAACGAATTCCTAGATAGGCATATTGGCCCAAGCGCACAAGAGATCACTTCTATGCTGGAGAGTATCAACTGTAAAACGGTTGATGAGGTTGTATCAAAAACTGTACCAGATTCGATTTTATTTGGCAATCGTATGGATGTTGAAGAAGGTTTGACTGAGCGTGATAGTTTAGAGTTAGCAGCAAAACTTGCAAATGAAAATGTGTTGGCTACAAACTTTATTGGTCAAGGCTACTACGGCACTTTAATGCCAACAGTTATTCAGCGCAATATTTTAGAAAACCCAGGTTGGTATACGGCCTATACACCATATCAAGCTGAGATTTCTCAGGGTCGTTTGGAGATGTTGTTAACATTCCAGCAAATGATTATCGACCTGACTGGTATGGATATTTCTAACGCTTCACTACTCGATGAGCCAACAGCTGCAGCAGAAGCAATGATGATGGCTAAGCGCGCCAACAAAAAGAATAAATCCAATCGCTTCTTGGTGGATAAAAACACGCACCCGCAGACTATCACTATTTTACAAACACGTGCTAAACCAATTGGTATTGAGCTGGTGATTGAAGATATTAATAATAATAATTTTTCTGATTGTTTTGCTGTACTCATGCAGTCACCAGGCACAAACGGCGAGGTTCGTGATTTAACACAAGATATTTCCAAAGCAAAAGAAGCCGGTGTGTTAAGTATTGTCGCTTGTGATATTTTGGCTTTAACACTGATTAAAACCCCCGCTGAAATGGGTGCTGATATTGCCATTGGTAACTCTCAACGCTTTGGTGTGCCGATGGGTTTTGGTGGTCCACATGCAGCATTTTTAGCCACACGTGATGAATTTAAACGCATGGTTCCAGGGCGTATTATCGGTGTTTCTAAAGATGTACACGGTAACCCGGCAATGCGCATGTCGTTGCAAACACGAGAGCAACACATTAGACGTGATAAGGCCACTAGTAACATCTGTACGGCTCAAGTATTGTTGGCAGTGTTAGCGGCAGCTTATGGCATTTACCATGGCGCTAAAGGCTTGAAAAAAATTGCCAGTAAAGTACATGCTAAAGCCAGTGGTTTGGCTACAAGCTTAACGAGTGCAGGCTTTGAATTAGCGAGTGAGCAATTTTTTGATACAATTACAATCAATACAACCGATGCTCAGGCTTTGTTTGCTAAAGCACAAGCGCAAAATATTAACTTGCGTTTGTTGAGTGATAATCAGCTCACCATTGCTGTTGATGAAACCACAACAACGCAAGATTTGTCTGAATTATTGGCAATCTTTTCTGTTGATGCTTTAACTGAGTCTGAGTCTAGTTTGGCAACAGATATGTTGCGTTCATCAGGTTATTTGACGCACCCAGTATTCAGTCATTATCATTCTGAAACTGAGATGATGCGTTACTTAAAGCGTCTAGAAAACAAAGACATTGCACTTAATCATTCAATGATAGCCCTAGGCTCTTGTACGATGAAGCTTAATGCAGCTACGCAGATGTACCCGATTAGCTTGCCAGGATTTTCTTCATTACATCCATATGCGCCGGTCGATCAAACAAAAGGTTACCAACAATTGTTTAAAGATCTAGAATATTCACTGTGTGAAGTAACTGGCTACGATGCGGTATCGCTACAGCCAAACGCTGGCTCTCAAGGTGAGTTTGCAGGGCTTCTAGCTATTCACTCTTATCATGAGTCTCGCGGCGATTTTGATCGAAACATTTGCCTTATCCCATCATCGGCACATGGTACTAATCCTGCAAGTGCGGTAATGGCCGGCATGAAAGTGGTGATTGTTAAATGCGATGAATCTGGCAATATTGATATTGATGATTTAAAAGCTAAAGCAGAAAAACACACCGATAAGCTCTCGGCAATCATGGTGACATATCCATCAACTCACGGTGTATTTGAAGTTGAAATTAAGCAGGTTTGTGATATTATTCATCAGCACGGTGGCCAAGTTTATTTGGATGGCGCCAACCTAAATGCGATGGTGGGTATCACGCGCATGGGTGAGTTTGGCGCTGATGTGTCACACATCAACTTGCACAAAACTTTTGCCATTCCACATGGTGGTGGTGGCCCAGGTATGGGACCTATTGGTGTTAAAGCACATTTGGCAGAATTCTTGCCGGGTGATCCATTGATCAAAGATTCAAATGCAGTGTCAGCAGCAATGTACGGCTCTGCTTCAATTTTGCCAATTTCATGGTCGTACATTAAATTGTTAGGTAAATACGGCATGCAGCGCTCAACAGAGGTTGCCATTGTTAGTGCTAATTATATGGCTAATGAATTGAAAGAATTTTTCCCAATCTTATATCAAGGCGATCAAGGTTTTGTTGCACATGAATGCATTGTTGATATTCGTCCACTTAAAGAACAAAGCGGTATTTCTGAAGAAGACATTGCTAAGCGTTTGATGGATTACGGTTTTCATTCACCAACCATGTCGTTCCCGGTGGCAGGCACATTAATGATTGAGCCAACTGAGAGTGAGTCAAAGCATGAAATTGACCGTTTCATCACAGCAATGGCAAGTATTCATAATGAGATTCAAAAAGTAATTGAAGGTACTTGGGATAAAGACAATAACCCACTGAAAAATGCACCACACACAGCACTTGAAATGGCTGGAGAGTGGGGTTATCCATACTCAAGAGAAGCCGCGTTATACCCAGTTGAATCGTTAAAACACAGCAAGTATTTCCCGCCAGTTAAACGCATTGATAATGTCTATGGTGATCGCAATTTATTTTGCTCGTGTATTACAACTGAAGAGTTTGAATAATTTAATCTTTCTGGGTTGAAAGTTGCATTAAAATAAGTCAAAACTTTTTGATAAAAGTTGAGTTATTTCCAGGGGGAGAATGAGCCAAATTGGCCTTGAGCAGCAAAGCGTAGCAGAGTTTTCAGAACGCGCGTATCTTGATTATTCAATGTACGTTATTCTTGACCGTGCACTGCCTTTTGTCGGCGATGGCCTCAAACCTGTACAACGACGCATCATCTATGCGATGAGCGAATTAGGCCTCAAATCCACCGCTAAATTCAAAAAATCAGCCCGTACCGTGGGTGATGTTTTAGGTAAATTTCATCCGCATGGTGACAGTGCTTGTTACGAAGCCATGGTACTCATGGCTCAGCCATTTTCTTATCGCTATCCGTTTATTGACGGCCAAGGAAACTGGGGCGCACCCGATGACCCTAAATCATTCGCAGCCATGCGTTATACCGAGTCAAAGTTGTCTCGTTATGCTGATTTACTATTAAGTGAAATCAACCAAGGTACGGTTAATTGGACTGATAATTTTGACGGCTCATTACAAGAGCCTGAAAACCTCCCGGCGCAAGTACCAAACTTATTACTCAACGGCACTTCGGGTATCGCCGTGGGTATGGCTACTGATGTACCACCACACAATTTAACTGAAGTGGTTTCTGCCTGTATTCAATTGCTAGATAAGCCTTCGACTGATTTGGATGAAATCATGCAAATCATCCCAGCGCCAGATTACCCAACTTCTGCTCATATTGTATCGAATGAAGCAGATTTAAGACAGATTTATGAAACCGGTCATGGTTCTGTCAAGATGCGTGCCACCTACCAAAAAGAAGAGGGTGATATTATTATTGAAGCACTGCCTTTTCAAACGTCAGGCTCTAAAGTAATTACCCAAATTGCCGCACAAATGCGTGCTAAAAAACTTCCATTGGTTGATGATATCCGCGACGAGTCTGACCACGAAAACCCAACACGTATTGTCATTGTGCCACGCTCTAACCGTGTTGATGCCGATGCATTGATGCTGCATTTATTTGCAACAACCGATTTAGAAAAAAATTATCGCGTCAATATGAATGTGATTGGCCTTGATGGAAAGCCTCAAGTTAAACCACTCGTACCAATGCTTAAAGAGTGGCTAACCTATCGCATACAAGTGGTGACTAATCGTCTAAATTATCGTTTGGATAAAATTTTGGCGCGTTTACACATATTAGAAGGTTTGCTCATTGCCTTTTTAAATATCGATGAAGTCATTGTCATTATTCGCTCTGAGGATAAACCAAAACCGGTGCTAATGTCGCGCTTTAAGCTGAGCGAAACTCAGGCCGAGGCGATTTTAGAGTTAAAACTCCGCCATTTAGCTAAATTGGAAGAAATGAAAATTCAGGGTGAGCAAGAAGAGTTAGCTGCTGAAAAAGAAAAATTAGAGCTGTTGCTATCAAGTGACACGCGTTTAAAAACCTACATTAAAAAAGAGCTTAAAGCCATTGTTGAAGATTTTGGTGATGAGCGTCGTTGCCAAATCGTGTCAAATGTTAGCTCTGCCCAAGCCTTTAACGAAGACGACCTAACCCCAGCTGAAAATGTCACTATTGTACTGAGTGATAAAGGCTGGGTTCGTAGTGCTAAAGGCCATGATATTGATCCAACCACACTGAATTACAAATCAGGTGATAACTACTTAGTAAGTGTTAAAGGCCGTAGCAATAAGAGCGCTATTTTTATTGATTCTACAGGTCGATCTTACGCCTTAACTGCTAACTCTTTACCAAGCGCCAGAGGCCAAGGCGAGCCGTTAACAGGTAGACTAAGCCCGCCAGCTGAAGCTGAATTTATAGATGTGATCATGGGTGAGATGGATCAAAAAATTCTCTTATCTTCTGATGCAGGCTACGGCTTTATCTCTACCATTGGTGATTTAATTTCCAAAAAGAAAGCCGGTAAACACGCATTGTCTTTACCAGCTAACTCAAAAGTAATGCCAATAGTCGGTGTGGATGATCTTGAATCTCAGTTTGTTGCTGTGGTGACTAATCGTGGGCGTTTGTTGGTTTTCCCGATTTCCGAACTGCCGATTTTGTCCAAGGGTAAGGGTAATAAATTAATCCAAATTCCAAGCAAAGATATTAAAGAAAGACAAGAGTTTGTTGTTGGTATTTGTGTTTTATTAGACACGCAAAACCTTAAGGTTTACGCAGGAAAACGCCATCTCACTATCAAATTCCAAGATTTAACCAACTATGTGGGCAGTCGTGCTCGTCGTGGCAATGTATTACCTAAAGGTTATCAAAACGTTGCCTCTATTGAGTCGGTCGATTAAGCCTTACTCAACCACCTAGTAATTGAGGGTGTAATTAATCGCTATAAACCGGTATAATCATTGGTCTTTTTAACGATTTTTCCGAATTATGTTCGTCCTAAAAATTGTCACTGATTTTGCTTCTGCGCATTCGCTGAGAGATTATCCAGGTGATTGCTCACGTCTACACGGTCATAACTGGCAAGTTGAAGTATCAGTTGAATCTGAAGTGCTTAATGATTTAGGTATTGCAATCGATTTTCGTGAAATTAAAAAACAAACCAAATCTGTCGTTAAACGACTAGATCATCAATATTTGAATGAAATCCCCCCGTTTGATGAGCTTAATCCGACGGCTGAAAACATCGCCAAGTATTTTTTTGATGAAGTGGCGAAACTTATTAACAACTCAAATGTTCGCGTCAGCGAAGTGATCATTTGGGAAACCCCTAGAGCATCTGTTGCTTATTCGGAGCCAAAGCTATGAAATCATGTGACTTGCCTGACACGCAAAACAAAGTAGACACACGTCAAATTATCATCGATAAAGTAGGTATTAAAGATATCTCTCATCCAATTACTTTTGTTGGCAGAAATGGCATTAAAGTGCCAACTGTAGGCAACTTTACCATGACAGTAGCCTTGCCAGAAAATGTGAAAGGCACACACATGTCACGTTTTATTGAAATTTTAAATGACGGCCCTTGTGAGTTTACAACGACAAGCTTTGACAAAATTATTGATAAAGTTAGAGAAAGGCTAGAGTCTGATACTGCACATATCACCTTGAATTTTCCATTTTTTATAAAAAAAGCAGCCCCATCATCGGGTGTAGAATCTATGATGGACTACCAAGTAACACTATATGGTGAGCTAAACAAAGGCGAATCATCGGTAATGATGAAAGTGGTTGTGCCAGTCACTAGCTTGTGCCCTTGTTCAAAGAGTATTTCTAAATACGGCGCACACAACCAGCGCTCACACATCACCATCAAGGCTAGAGCTGTAAAAGGTAAAGAACTACACATTGAAGACTTGATTGATTTAGCTGAACAAAAAGCTTCTTGCGAGTTGTATGCTATCTTAAAGCGTGAAGACGAAAAAGTAGTGACTGAAAGAGCGTATGATAACCCTGCTTTTGTTGAGGATTTAGTGAGAGATATTGCCGTGGGTTTAAACACCAATGAAAATATTGATTACTACCGTTTAGAATCTGAAAATTTTGAATCAATCCACAATCATTCAGCCTACGCATTAATTGAAAACCAAAAATAAACCGTGCAACATAATACTGACAATTTAAGAATTACTTCAAGCGCACCGATGATGGCGCCAAATATCTTAATGGAAAAATATCCATTAAGTACAAAAGGTTCGTCTGGTATTTTTAAAACAAGACAAGCCATTAAAGATATCTTAGAAGGCCGAGACCAGCGTTTAATGGTGATTGTTGGCCCTTGTTCAATCCACGATTCAAAATCTGCTCGTGAGTACGCACAGCGACTCTCAGCACTAAAAACAGAATTAGAAGACGATTTGCTTATTGTTATGCGCGTGTATTTTGAAAAACCACGCACAACTATTGGCTGGAAAGGCTTAATCAACGACCCAGATTTAGATGAAAGCTTTGACATTGATAAAGGTCTTAAGATTGCCCGCCATTTACTCACTGATTTAGCTGACATGAATATGCCAGTTGCCGTTGAGTATCTTGATTTAATCACGCCACAATATATTTCAGACTTGATTTCTTGGGGTGCAATTGGCGCACGTACAACTGAGAGTCAATCTCACCGTGAATTGGCCTCAGCCTTGTCTTGCCCAGTTGGCTTCAAAAACGGCACCACGGGCTCGCTTAGTGTGGCGATTGACGCTATTAAATCAGCCAACAACCCACATCACTTGCTTTCGGTTAATAAAGAGGGTGGTGTGAGTCATTACACCTCGTCAGGTAATGAAACAGCGCATATTATTTTGCGTGGTGGTGCTGATGGGCCAAATTATGACAGAGAATGTATTAAGACAACTCGCGACAAATTAAGAGCAGAAGGTTTGTTGGCGAAAATTATGGTCGATTTTTCACATGCCAATTCTCAAAAGAAGTTTAAAAACCAACTACTAGTCGGCGATGAAATATCCAAACAAATTAGTGCCGGATCAGATGATATTTTTGGGGTAATGATCGAGTCCCACATCAACGAAGGTAATCAAGCTGTCGGCCCGCTAGATTCACTCAAATATGGCGTTAGTATTACCGACAGTTGTATTGGTTGGGATGATACCGAAACTCTACTAAAAACACTGGCTCAAGCGGTACAAAAAAGAAGCGCATAAGTCATTGATTTTTAATTAATTTTTTTAATCAATTTTTTTACCAAAAAACCCATTTTATTTCCACATTTTTGTTGTGTGAAAATACCACTTAGGGTACAATAAAAGCTAATTTAATTAAGCCTTTTTTTGTATGTCAGACGATACAATAAACACTGAGAATCCAGAAGCTTTCGAGCCTAATTTCCCTATAGTTACCATTGAAGACGAGATGCGCGATTCCTACTTGGAATACGCCATGAGTGTCATCGTTGGTCGTGCATTGCCTGATGTTCGAGACGGCCTAAAACCCGTTCATCGTCGTGTACTTTATGCAATGGATGTCTTGGGTAATGATTACAACAAATCTTACAAAAAATCAGCCCGTATTGTTGGTGACGTGATTGGTAAATATCACCCGCACGGTGATACTGCCGTATACGACACTATTGTCCGTATGGCTCAGCCATTTTCAATGCGTAATATCTTGGTCGATGGTCAGGGTAACTTCGGCTCGGTTGATGGCGACTCAGCAGCAGCGATGCGTTATACAGAAATACGTATGGCCAAGCTTTCTCATGAATTATTGCGCGATCTTGAAAAAGACACGGTTGATTTCATTGATAACTACGACGGTTCAGAGTCTGAGCCAAGCGTATTACCAACCCGCGTACCAAACTTACTAGCGAATGGTTCATCAGGTATTGCAGTTGGTATGGCAACCAACATCCCGCCACACAATTTAGGCGAAGTGATTGAGGCTTGTCTTAGAACGATCGATAACGAAAACATCACCGTTGATGAATTGTTAGAGGTTATGCCAGGGCCAGATTTCCCAACAGCCGGTATTATTAATGGTGCTAGCGGTATTCGTCAAGCTTATGAAACAGGCAAAGGTAAGATTTACCTACGTTCGGTTTCCCATGTCGAAGGCGAAGACAAACAAAGTATTGTTGTAACGGAACTGCCGTATCAAGTTAACAAGGCTAAGCTCATTGGCAAGATTGCAGAATTAGTAAAAGACAAAAAAGTAGATGGCATTACCGGCCTTAGAGATGAATCTGACAAAGACGGTATGCGCATGGTGATTGAGCTACGTCGTGGCGAAGTGCCAGAAGTCATGCTGAACAATCTTTATAAATTAACAGAGATGCAAACGGTTTTTGGTATCAACATGGTTGCCATTGATAAAGGCATGCCAAAACTCATGACCTTGAAAAACATCCTAGATGCGTTTATTGCGCATCGTCGTGATGTGGTTACCCGTCGCTCTATTTTCGATTTAAACAAAGCCAGAAACCGTGCTCACTTGCTAGAAGGCTTGTCAGTAGCATTACACAATATTGATGAAATTATCGAGTTGATTAAAGCAGCACCAAACCCAACCGAAGCAAAAGCCTCTTTAGTGGCTAAGACTTGGCAGGGTTCAGTGATTAAAGAGCTTATTGGCGATCGAGATATGGCAATGTTTAAGCCAGAAGATCTAGCGCCAGAGCTAGGCCTGCAAAAAAATGGCGATTATCAGCTTTCTATTCAGCAAGCGCAAGCGATTCTTGATTTAAAACTTCATCGTTTAACTGGCCTTGAAAAAGACAAGATTTTTGATGAATTTAACGAATTGTTAGAACGCATTAAATACTTGCTTGATATCTTGCAAAACCCTGACAGATTGATGCAAGTCATCCGTGACGAGCTAATTGAAATTCGTGATAACTTTGCCAATGATCGCATGACTGAAATTTTGGAGCATAAGATCGACCTAACTTTGGAAGACTTAATCGCCCAAGAAGACCGTGTAGTAACGTTATCACACGGTGGTTATGTTAAGGCACAATCACTGAGTGACTACCAAGCACAACGCCGTGGTGGTAAAGGTAAAGCCGCCACTAAGATGAAAGATGAAGATTTTGTTGACCAATTATTTGTGGCCAACTCTCACGATACAGTGTTATGTTTCTCATCCACGGGTAAGGTGCATTGGCTTAAGGTTTATGAGTTGCCGATGGCTTCTCGTACAGCACGTGGTAAGCCGATTATTAACTTACTACCATTGGAGAAAGATGAAGTTATTAACGCCATTCTGCCGGTTTCTGAATTTAATGACGAGCAGTTTGTATTTATGGTGACCAGTAGTGGTACTTGTAAAAAAACTTCACTTACCAATTTTGCCCGCCCAAGAAAAGGCGGTATTATTGCGATTGAGCTTAGAGATGGCGACAAACTAGTCGGTGTAGAAATCACTTCTGGTGAACACGATATTATGTTGTTCTCAGCAAACGGTAAATCAATTAGATTTAAAGAATCTGATGTACGTGCAGTTGGCCGTACCGCTATTGGTGTGCGTGGCATCAAACTCAAGGATGATGAGGTTGTATCACTCATTGTTGCAGAGCAAGACAGCCCAATTTTAACGGCCACTGAAAAGGGCTATGGCAAACGTACCGCCTTAGATGAATATCGTGCTCAAGCACGTGGTGGCTCGGGCGTAATCTCTATCAAAACCTCTGATCGTAACGGTAAAGTTGTTGGCGCTATTCAAGTGACAGATGAAGACGAAATGATGCTGATTTCTAATAAGGGAACATTAGTTCGCGCCAGAGCTGCTGATGTTTCTATCATTGGTCGTAATACACAAGGCGTAACACTGATTAACATCGCCAAAGGTGAGAAATTAGTTTCTGTTGCTAAAATTGCTGAAACCAATGAAGAAGAATCAGACTCTGAAAACACATCAACTGAAATAGAAGAATAATTAATTTTTTCTAAAAATATTAGAAAAACTTGATATTCGTCAAGGACGTGAGCTTTTATCCTGCATAAAATGAACTTGTTTCATCAACAAACAGGAGAAAACTATGAAGACATTAGGTGCATTATCTTTAGCAGGTATTTTTTGGGCTATTTTGATTACTATGGCAACAATGCTATAAGAATTTAGTTATTTAGGAAATTTCTAAAATTTTCCAAATGAACGTTTTA
>JABGOT010000014.1:1415-2064 GCA_018648985.1 Candidatus Ruthturnera sp. | reverse complement strand
GACGGTATCTCCTGAAAATGCACCAGACAAGGCCGAGTATATTGAAATTACTTATTCTAAAGGCGACATTACTGCCATTGATGGCGAAGCCATGAGCCCTGCAACCGTGATGGAGGTATTGAACCAACGTGCTGGTGCACACGGTATTGGCCGTGATGATATTGTTGAAAATCGTTTTGTCGGTATGAAGTTTGCACCCGAGCGTGAAATGCTACAAGCAGCAATTGATAAAACTCAAGAAACTGTCAACGGCACAGTTCGCCTTAAATTATACAAGGGCGGTATTACTGTGGTCGGACGCAAGTCTGATGATAGTTTGTTTAGTGAAAAAATCGCCACGTTTGAAGATGATGAAGGTGCGTACGATCAAAAAGACGCGGCAGGATTTATCAAACTTAATGCACTTCGCTTACGTCTTAAGGCTTTAAAGTAAGAAAATAAGCCATTCTTGAAATTTCCGAAATTTTTCAAAATACCCACTAAAAAACCATATAGTGGGTATTTTTTTCTTTAAAAAGCCGTTTTTAACCACTAAAGTGGTCTTATTTATCTAATTTTAAGACTTATTTTCAAAATTTCCTAAATTTTAGTTAATAAAAAAGCCCGATAAAAATCGGGCTTTTTTGACTATGGAGGCCGGAACCAGAAT
>JABGOT010000014.1:0-1398 GCA_018648985.1 Candidatus Ruthturnera sp. | reverse complement strand
AGTGTTTTTTCGCTAAGAGTCAAATGTTTTTACACCTTCTTTTAAATAAATAAATCCTGAGTAGATGGTGAGTAGTGTTGCAACAAGTAGTAAGACAACACCAACCTCAAAACTTGGCAAACCAAAGAAAGGCTGTTGGTAGAGTAAGAACAAAATTGCAAAGACTTGTACAAAAGTTTTAACCTTGCCAACAAAGGATACATTAACCGTTGAGCGCTGACCAATTGTGCCCATCCACTCTCTAAGTGCTGAGACTAAAATTTCACGAGAAATGATAATCAGTGCACAAATGCCAATATACCAATGTGTATCACTAGGGTAGAAATCAACCAACAACACGAGTGCTACAGAAACCATTAATTTATCTGCAACCGGATCTAAAAAAGCACCCAACTGCGAGGTCATGTTGAGTTTTCTAGCTAAGTAACCATCTACATAGTCAGTGGTACTAATAAAAGCATAAACACCAGTCACCCAGAAATTAATTTGCGTAAAAATATTGTCAGGTGCCTTAATATTAATAAATCCATCTGGATTGTAATCAGGTTGAAAGTAATACAACGCAACAAAAATTGGAATCAGTGCAATTCTTGAAAGGGTAATTATATTGGGTAGTGTCATCATGAGAGATATTCTAACAGAGAATAGTAGATTTGTTGACACTTGAAAATGGTGGGCCCGACAAGAGTCGAACTTGTAACCGCTCGGTTCGTAGCCGAGTACTCTATCCAGTTGAGCTACGGGCCCATAAAGCGTGTAATTATCGCCACATTTGACTCAAAGGTCAAGCAAGAATTGGTTTATTTTTGTAGTCGTTCTACCAATTGATCAAGTCTCACCATGCGTGAGCCTTTGATTAGTACAGTGGCATTGGTGTGATGGCCAATGATATGATTGGTTAATTGTTCCAAATCATTAAAATGCATGCCGTCATAATGCTTGGCCAATTCTCCATAGGTGTAAACAGCGTCGAGTGAATCTTTAGCCAGTTGCCCAATTTGTTGATGAAAATCTTTGGCTTCATCGCCAAGTTCTGCCATGGTACCAAGTATGGCTATTTTTTCACCCGTAAAACCCAGCAGTGTATTGATTGCTGCTTTCATTGATTGTGGGCTGGCATTATAAGTGTCATCAATAATAGTTAGTTCACCTTGCTGAATAACATTGAGTCGGCCTTTTTCAGCTTGAGTATTTTCTAGTCCTTGTTTGATGGTGTTAATATCAATACCTAATGCATGTGCACAAGCACTAGCTGCTAAGGCGTTGTCGATATTGTGTTGACCAATCAGTTGTAAGGTAACCGCTACTTTTTGATTAGCAATATTTAAATAAAAACCATTGTTATCAATATGGCTGGCAAAAACATCGCCGTTCTCACCAAAGCTGAGATTGCCGCTA
>JABGOT010000015.1 GCA_018648985.1 Candidatus Ruthturnera sp. | reverse complement strand
ACATCAGACCTTTTGCTAAGTTTGAGTATGGTGCAGATGTATCAGGCTCATCAACCGTTAATATGCATTACAACAATGAAGTCACTAACTACCAATTACAACTAGACAGAAAAGCAGACAGTAATTGGAAGTTTGTTTTAGGCGCAGATATGTACACCAAAGACGAATGGGACTCATCAATTAGCTATGAGAGAACTGAAGCTGTAGATGCTGGATATTCGGATAGCTTGGCGGTTAAGGTTGGGTTGAAGTTTTAGGTCTTACAACAACTGCCAAATAAGCGCCACATCAAGGTAAAATACAGCCTTTTATTTTTAACAAAATTAACATGCCGGTAATCACTCTACCTGATGGGTCTGAAAAATCTTTTGATCAAGCGCTAAGCGTTTTTGAAGTTGCAAAATCTATCGGTTCTGGTTTGGCCAAAGCAACTCTTGCAGGCAAGGTAAATGGTGAGATGGTTGACGCCTCTTATTTAATCGAATCTGATGCCAGTGTATCAATTATTACCGCTAAAGACGATGAAGGGCTTGAAGTTATTCGCCATTCTACTGCGCATCTTTTAGCGCAAGCTACCCAGATGCTTTATCCTGAAGCTCAAGTAACCATTGGCCCGGTGATTGATAATGGCTTTTTCTACGACTTCGCTTATAAAGATGGATTTTCAGAAGGTGATTTAGCCAAGATTGAAAAAAACATGAAAAAGCTGGTCAAGCAAAGCCTTAAGATTGAGCGCAGCGAGATGAGTCGTGATGAGGCTGTTGAGTTCTTTAAGGCGAAAGGCGAGCATTATAAAGCAGAGATTATTGAATCAATCCCAGCTGACCAAACATTGTCTTTGTATAAGCAGGGCGATTTTATTGATTTATGTCGTGGTCCGCATGTACCCTCTACTTCAAGACTTAAAGCTTTTAAACTGATGAAGCTTGCAGGTGCCTATTGGCGTGGTGATAGCAAAAATGAAATGCTACAGCGTGTTTATGGTACGGCGTGGGCAACTAAAGAAGATTTAGAGGCGCACTTGCATCGCTTGGAAGAAGCGGAAAAACGTGACCACCGAAAAATTGGAAAAACTCAAGATTTATTTCACATGCAAGAAGAAGCGCCTGGCATGGTGTTTTGGCATGAGAAAGGCTGGACTTTGTATCAAATCGTTGAGCAATACATGCGCTCAGTATTTAAAGATAATGACTATAAAGAGGTGCATACGCCACAGCTAATTGACAGAACACTTTGGGAAAAATCAGGCCATTGGGATAAATTTGGCGATGCGATGTTCACCACTCATAGTGAAAATCGTGATTACGCAGTCAAGCCGATGAATTGTCCGGCGCATATTCAGATTTTTAACCAAGGTCTTAAGTCTTACCGTGATTTACCATTGCGTTTGGCAGAGTTTGGCTCTTGTCATCGTAATGAGCCATCAGGTACGTTGCACGGTATTATGCGTGTGCGTAATTTTGTACAAGACGATGGGCATATTTTTTGTACTGCAGATCAAATCCAATCCGAAGTATCTGAGTTTATTGATTTAACTTTTAACGTATACAAGCATTTTGGTTTTGATAATGTCGATATTAAACTCTCTACTCGTCCTGAAAATCGTGTTGGTTCTGATGAAGTTTGGGATCGTGCAGAAGCAGCCCTTGCCGAAGCGCTAGATGCCAAAGGTATTAAATGGGACTTGCAAGAAGGTGAGGGTGCGTTTTACGGCCCTAAAATTGAATTCGTACTGAAAGATTGTCTAGATCGTGAATGGCAGTGTGGCACATTACAGGTTGATTTCTCAATGCCAGAGCGCCTAGATGCGCACTACATAGCAGAAGATAACTCAAAACAAACGCCAGTTATGTTGCACCGTGCAATTGTTGGATCGTTAGAGCGATTTGTGGGTAT
Organism: Candidatus Ruthturnera sp.; assembly: GCA_018648985.1. Lineage (GTDB taxonomy): Bacteria > Pseudomonadota > Gammaproteobacteria > PS1 > Pseudothioglobaceae > Thioglobus_C. The sequence goes on along the minus strand of JABGOT010000015.1, from coordinate 182 downwards.
TTTGATCGAACATTACGAAGGTGCCTTCCCTTCTTGGTTGGCTCCAATTCAGGCGGTTGTGCTAAATATTTCTGAAAAACAGTTCGATTTTGTTAAAGAAGTTAATAAAAAGTTAAAAAAACAAGGGCTTAGAGTGATTTCGGACTTGCGTAATGAGAAGATAGGCTTTAAAATACGCGAGC
>JABGOT010000105.1:10983-13197 GCA_018648985.1 Candidatus Ruthturnera sp. | reverse complement strand
ATCTTTAGCTAATGCCTTAGAGTTAAGCTTAGTAAATGGAACGTTTACTGCGTGTGGGATTGTACCTTTCTTAACCCAACCCGGCGTACGTGCATCAACTACTAATACTGAAGTGTCACCACCAGCAGCATCACGTGCAGCGTGGATTACGTCTAATTCAGTCACTGTCTCAACAGCTGCAGGCGCGAACGGTGCAGTTGGTTGAATACAGAACGGTGGACAAGGACGTGACGTTTTTGCAAACGCTGGGTCAATTGTGTTAGCGTTATCTTGGTTACGTGAAATACCCGCAACGTCCATAACACCTTTAACGATACCAACTGGCTTAGCTGTTACAGCTGTTGATGCTAATAACGCTACTGATGCAGCGCTTACTACTAATGTTTGAAGTTTCATACTTCTCTCCTCTCTTTTATATAAAAAATAACTCGTTATTGAGTTGTTATTGTTAACCCCCCCCAAGAAGGCAAGGGTTAAGAATTCTGTTGTTAATTAATCGCAGCTCGGCTCTTCTTCCAAGTTATGATTAGCGAAGAAGTCCATTACACACTCTTCTTTTTCGTCGTCTTCTTTACTGTCACAAAAATCTTGTGCACCGTCACGAACTAAAACCTTTTGTGCCTCTGTTGCGCCTGCACCTAATGCTGGTACAGTTTCACCATCCTGATGTGCAAATGATGTTGCACTTAATAAAAATCCAAATAATATTGCTAGTTTTTTCACTTTCTCTCCTTATTTTTATTGCCCAAAAACTACCTTTATACCATCACTATCAACGATTACAAGTTTTTTCTTAACTATTTGAATATCATAATATGCTAATAATTAAACGTTCATTGTGAACAATATCCAGAAAAACCAAGCATTTAACTCAGTTTATCCATTGCCTGATTGGCTAATTCGTCTGCCATATCATTACCTATATCACCACTATGGCCTTTGACCCAATACCAATGAACATTGTGCTTAGTATTAACCTCATCAAGCTGTTGCCACAAATCGACATTTTTTACTGGTTTTTTGTTGGCCGTCTTCCAACCTCTTAGCTTCCAACCTTTAATCCATTCGTTAATACCACTCATGACGTATTTAGAGTCAGTGTACAAATCAATATCGATTGTGCTTGACTTGATAGCCTCTAATGCTTTAATGGCTGCGGTGAGTTCCATGCGATTATTGGTGGTGTCTTTTTCACTGCCTTTGAGTTTTTTGTCATGATCCCCATAGCGAAGCCATACACCCCAACCACCAATGCCAGGGTTGCCTCGGCAACCACCATCAGTATAAATAATAATTTTATCCATTGCTATCCACGTTGGTTTGTAGCCAATATTCTAATAATGCCAAATGCCAAAGTCGAGATCCATTTAATGCGGTCATATATTGCTCAGGCTGGTTAATCAACTTTTGTACAAAATTCTGATTATAAACACCGCGATTAACACACTGAGTCGAATTCAGAATATCTGCCATAAACTCTAAAAACTCACCTCGCACATATTTTAATGCTGGCATTGGGAAATAACCTTTTTTTCGATCAATTACACTGTCGGGTAACAAACCACGGGAAATCTGTTTAAGTGGATGTTTACCCTCTTCACTCATCTTTAAACCAGGTGAAATGCTCAATGCATGCTCTACTAATTGATAATCCATAAATGGTACACGCGCCTCCAACCCCCAAGCCATGGTCATGTTGTCCACGCGTTTAACTGGATCATCTACCACCAGTCGAGTGATATCGGCACGAAAAACTTTATCCATAAACTCATCGGCATTGGCTTTGGCGAACTCTTTATTTAGCCAAGCTTCAGTATGGTTGCCTGAATGATATTGTTGGTTAACAGTTTGCAAATACTCTTCATAAGGTCGGTCCACATAATGTTTTGCAAAACGCTCTACCTCGGTACCTGATTCAGCCTGCATGCGTGAGTACCAAAAATACCCGGCAAAAGCTTCATCTGCACCTTGGCCTGACAACACCACTTTAATATGTTTAGACACTTGCTCAGAGAGTAAATAAAAAGCCACCGCATCTTGCCCCACCATTGGCTCTGCCATATTAGCCACTGCCTCACCTAAGCGCGGCAAGACTTGTGAGTTACTAACGACGTATTTTTCATGCGTGGTGTTAAATTGCTTAACAATTTGATCGGAGTATTCAAACTCAGACCCCACTTCATCGTCAATATCTTCAAACCCAATTGAAAAAGT
>JABGOT010000105.1:6259-10883 GCA_018648985.1 Candidatus Ruthturnera sp. | reverse complement strand
TAAAATACAAAGGCTTAATACCCATGCGATCACGTGCAACAAACAACTGATTGGTTTTTTGATTCCAAATACAAAAAGCAAACATGCCATCTAAATGCGTGACGCAATCTTCACCCCAAAAATGGTAAGCTTTAATAATGACCTCTGTATCTGAATGCGAAAAAAAGCTATAACCTTGTTTGGTCAAATCTTGACGCAGAGACTGGTAGTTATAAATCGTACCATTAAAAACCAACACCAAATCTAGTACCTCGTCTTTCATCGGCTGTGATGCGTAGTTTGATAAATCAATAATACTAAGTCTCTGATGACCAAAACCAATACTGCCGTCCGCCCACTGCCCAGAAGCATCGGGTCCACGCCTAGCAATCTTGGACATCATTGTGCTTAATGCCCCAGACTGAACTGGCTTGTTATCAAATCTTAACTGGCCACAAATACCACACATATCAAGCTTATAGAGAATGTAAAATAGCTTATTTTATCAGTAGGACTAACGATCAATGGCACAAACACTTTACGATAAATTAATGAGTGCACACGTGGTACGTGAAGAAGCAACGACTTCACTTATTTATATTGATCGCCAATTGATTCACGAAGTAACCTCTCCTCAGGCTTTTGAAGGTTTAGAAATAGCAGGTAGAAAGCCTTGGCGTCTGAATGCTAACTTAGCTGTACCTGATCATAACGTGCCAACAACCGAACGCTCTGCTGGTGTTAGCAGTATTGAAGATCCTATCTCAAAACTACAAATCGAGACTTTAGATAAAAACTGCTCAGACTTTGGTATTAATGAAATTACCATGAACGATATTCGTCAAGGCATTGTGCATGTGGTTGGCCCTGAGCAAGGCGCTACCCTGCCAGGCATGAGCATTGTTTGTGGTGACTCACATACTTCTACTCACGGCGCACTCGGTGCATTGGCTTTTGGTATTGGCACTAGTGAAGTCGAACATGTATTAGCCACGGGTTGCTTATGGCAATCTAAATCTAAAAATTTAAAGATTGAAGTTAATGGCAAGCTAAATGAGTTTGTTAGCGCTAAAGATGTAGCGCTGTATATTATTGGTCAAATCGGCACCGCAGGTGGTACGGGTTTTGCGATTGAGTTTGCTGGCACAACCATTCAAGCGTTAAGTGTTGAAGGTCGCATGACACTTTGCAATATGGCAATTGAAGCTGGCGCACGTGTCGGCATGGTGGCTGTTGATGACAAAACCCTAGACTATGTCAAAGGCCGCCCAATGGCGCCAACGGGTGACGAGTGGGTTGCGGCTGTTGAATATTGGAATACCCTGCATTCTGACGAAGGCGCTCACTTTGATCAAGTTATTAGTATCAATGCAGATGACATCAAACCACAAGTAACTTGGGGCACATCCCCAGAAATGGTGATTGGTGTTGATGGCAATGTACCTGATCCAGACAAAGAAGTCGATCCAGTCAAGGCAGAAAGTATTCGTAATGCACTTAACTATATTCACCTAAAAGCCAACACACCAATCAATACAGTCGATATTGACAAAGTCTTTATTGGCTCTTGCACTAATTCTCGCATTGAAGATTTACGCGTGGCAGCCGCTGTCGCCAAAGGCAAATACATTGCTGACAATATCAAACTGGCTTTGGTCGTACCTGGCTCAGGTTTGATTAAAAAGCAAGCAGAAGACGAAGGCTTGGACAAGATATTTACCGATGCAGGGTTCGAGTGGCGCGAGGCGGGCTGCTCAATGTGCTTGGCCATGAATGCTGATAAGTTAGAGCCTGGAGAGCGTTGTGCATCTACCTCTAACCGTAACTTTGAGGGTCGACAAGGTCAAGGCTCATTTACCCATTTGGTCAGCCCTGCTATTGCCGCATCAAGCGCCATTGCAGGTCATTTTTCGGGGGTGAAATAATGGAAAAATTTACAACCTTAACCTCAATCTCAGCACCACTAGACCGAGCAAATGTAGATACCGATGCCATCATCCCTAAGCAATTTTTAAAATCGATTAAGCGCTCTGGTTTTGGCCCAAATTTATTTGACGAATGGCGCTATCTTGATCATGGCGAGGTTGGCATGGATAACACCAAGCGCCCACTAAATACAGATTTTGTTTTAAACAAAGCTCAGTATCAAGGTGCGAAAATCTTACTAGCACGTGAAAACTTTGGCTGTGGCTCAAGTCGTGAGCACGCGCCTTGGGCGTTAGAGGGTTATGGTTTTAAAGTGATTATCGCCCCAAGTTTTGCTGATATTTTTTATAACAACTGTTTTAAAAACGGCATCCTGCCTATTGTGCAAGACAACAGTGTGATGGATAAGTTATTTGAGTTTGAAGGTGAAATTACTATTGATCTTGAATCACAAAGTATTCATGCTAACGGTGAAAGTTATGCTTTTGAAGTAGATGCAGAACGCAAACGTCGCCTAATCAATGGCTTGGATGATATTGGATTAACCTTGCAATATGCAGATGATATAAAATCATTCGAAACAACTTATTTTAAAACCTATTCTTGGCTAAACTAACAACATGATTGGACGACTCAGCGGAAAAATTTTAGAAAAAAATCCACCTGAAATTCTACTTGAGGTGGGTGGTATCGGCTATGAAATCCTATGCCCTATGTCAACTTTCTACGAAATGGGTGCTGACACCAACCTAATGCTGCACACACACCTTCAAGTTAAAGAAGATGCGCACACGCTATATGGTTTTATCTCTAAAGATGAAAAAACCTTGTTTAGAGAGTTAATCCGAGTTAATGGTATTGGCCCTAAAGTTGCATTGGCTATTCTCTCTCATTTGAATATCGCCTCACTCATGAATGCTGTCGCAATGGAAGATGATGCACTACTGGCCAAGACGCCTGGCATTGGCAAGAAGACCGCACAGAAACTGATTGTAGAGCTTAAAGATCGATTAGAAAAATTAGAGCTGAGCAACACCCAACACCAAAAAATTACCGCCAGCAACGCTAATCCAAACACCCAAAAAGCATCAGCTGCTTTGCAAGCACTTGGGTTTAAACCTAAAGAAGCTGACAGAATGCTAAATGCCATCAATGATGATGCACTCTCAACTGAAGAGTTGATTCGACAAGCACTACAAAACAAATAATTATTTTGTAAAGCGTTTAACCCAATTTACAAAATCATAGTTAATCAAATACAAACACGGTAGTAACACCAATGTCATTACGGTACCAAATATCAACCCATAGCCAAGCGACAACGCCATTGGTTGCAAGATATAGTCAGTACCGCCAATACCATAAGCCAATGGGATAACACCCGCCAACGTTGTTAACGTTGTTAGCACCACTGCGCGTAAACGATCCTTTGCACCTTTAATGATAAACTCGTGTGCTGAAGCGGTAGCATCTAGTACTTTTTCTTTTAAATAATTAAGGTGTGAGACCAAAACTAAAGAGTCATTCACAATCACACCCACAAGAGCTAATGTACCTAAAATCGCAAAGAAGCTCAATGTTTCACCATGTAAGAAAAACGCCCAGATCACACCGATGACCGAAAAAGGAATGGCGCTAAGCACTAACAGTGGTTGCGTGTAAGAATTAAACAATAAAACCAATAACAAGAAAATACCAAAAATTGCCATCACAAACGCTCGCTTAAAGCTGTCCATTGATTGTGTGGTTTCTTTAGCACCACCTTCGCCAATCACACGAATATTGGGGAAGTTACTACTCAAATCTAGTCGCTCTAAAGCCTCATCCATCACACTGCCTACCGTGGTAATTTCATCATCAACACTGCCACTAACTAAGGTGGATCGCTGCCCGTTAAAGTGATTGAAATCTGGCTCGCCTTCGATTTGTCGAATGATGGAGAATTGCGAAATTGGTATTAAATGACCTTTTTTATTATTCACTTTTAAAGACTGAATAAAGTCTTGTGAGTGCTGTCCATCGCCAAAATATATCCTAAAATTCACATCGTTTTGACCGTCACGCATGTCAGTTACATCGATGCCGGTAAAGGCTGTCTTGAGGTATTGATTAACCACTGGGAAGTCGATTTCTAATCGGGCCATTTTTTCAAAATCAAGCACCACTTCAATACGCGCTTTACCCGGTTCATCATCACGATTAACATTATCTAAGCCATCAATCGATGACAAAATTTGTTCCAACTGATTGGCGGCGGATTGACGTTGGATGTTGTCACTGCCCACCAAGTTAATCTCAACATCTTCGCCTTGTGGCGGACCAGGCCGTCTAATAGAAAATTTGAGTTTTTCTGCCAATGTAATTTCACCTGCTCTGGCTTTAAGCTGTTTAAGTAAGGCTTTAGAGGTTTGTGATCTTTCACTTGATGGGGATAATTCAATGGTAAATCTGGCCACGTGAGTAAAGTATTTGCCTACATTAGAGGTCACTGACTCTAAGTCTTCACCCACCACTTCAGTGATTAGTGTTTCTATTTGCTCGCTAACTGACTCTGTGTGTTCGAGTGAACTGCCTGCTGGCATTTGTAATCTAGCACTAATAGTATCGACACCTATCGCGGGAAACAAAACAAACTTCATGTTGGTTTTAGCAAAATACAAAGATGCCGCTAATAACAGTGCAAAGGTTATAACCACGACATAGCGCCATTTGAGTACGG
>JABGOT010000105.1:0-6159 GCA_018648985.1 Candidatus Ruthturnera sp. | reverse complement strand
TAGCGCGTATTGCGCTTGGCAATAGCCTCTATAATTTGAGGCAAGGAAAGCTTATGTTGATAAAGCTTTTCAGGGTTGATTCTAATTTGTATTTCTCGATCTAAATAACCGTCTTTAACTACTTCAGAAACACCATCAACCAACTCAAGAGAATCGGCAATATTGTCGGTAATTTTCCTTAACTCAGCGTAAGACAAACCCTCAGCGCCAATACTTATTTTAATAACACTTTTTCTAGAGGTTTTTTGGTCACGAACGCTGGGTAAGCTAACCACTTCGGCTGGTAAAGATTTAATACGATTTACCGCATTTCTAATGTCTTGTTTAAGCGTGTCAATATCACTCACGTCTTGAGATAACGTTACGGTAATACTTGAGCGCCCCTCTCGAGAAACTGAAACAAACTTATCAATACCAGAAATATTACTGAGTTCGTCTTCAATAAGGTTGGTTACGTTTTGCTCCACATCCTCAGGTGAGGCGCCAGGATAGGCCGTTGAGATAGACATAACCTCAAAATCAACCGCTGGAAATTGGTCTCTTTGAATACTACTAAGCGCCAATAGCCCTACCGCGATTACACTTACGGTAAAGACTAATGCTAGTTTTTTTTGTTTAACAAAGAAATCAAGAATACTATCCATAACGGATTAGTATACCAACAGTGGTGCGTTTTGTTTTCTAGTCGACTTTTTTATTGCGTGTTCTTTTACGCTCAGTTTCGCCTAGAATACGCTTACGAATACGCGTGAAGTTTGGCGTGATTTCTACCAACTCATCATCATCAATAAACTCTAGGGCTTGCTCTAAATCTAGCTTAATTGCAGGTGTCAACGATACTGCTTCATCTGTACCAGAGGCACGTACGTTAGTTAGCTGTTTACCCTTCATGACGTTAATCACCAAATCTTTATCTCGTGCATGAATACCGACAACCATACCTTCGTAAACATCCGTATTATGCTCAACAAAGAATTTACCACTCTTTTGTAAGTTAAAAATCGCATAAGCAACTGCTTTACCTTGGTTCATAGAAATTAATGAACCATTAGAACGCTGGCCAATATCACCTGGCTTTTGTGGCTTATAAGCATCAAAAGTTGAGTTCATTAAACCGGTACCTGTGGTTGCGGTTAAAAATTCGGTTCTAAAGCCGATCAATCCACGTGCTGGAATGTTAAAGTCTAGTTTTACTCTGCCATTACCATCAGGCATCATGTTGGTTAATTCGGCTTTACGTTCACCTAATTTTTCCATAACAGTGCCTTGGTGTTGTGTTTCCACATCAACACTCAAATCTTCAAACGGCTCACAAACCACGCCATCGATTTCTTTTAAGATAACTTGCGGTCGACCCACAGCTAACTCAAAACCTTCACGACGCATGGTTTCAATCAAAATTGATAGATGTAATTCACCACGACCAGAAACAATAAATTCTGAAGGGTCTTCTGTATTAGCTACACGTAGAGCAACGTTATAAATTAGCTCTTTGTCTAGGCGATCACGGATGTTTCTTGAAGTAATAAATTTACCATCTTGGCCTGCGAATGGTGAATCATTAACACGGAATGCCATTGATACGGTTGGCTCATCCACGCTAAGTGGTGGTAAGGCCTCTGCATTCTCCACATCACAAATAGTGTCTGAAATAGAGATGCCTTCAATGCCCGTAATACAAGCAATGTTGCCCGCTTCAGCGCTGTTTGTTGAGATTTTCTCTAAACCCATAAAGCCCATCAAGTCAGCAACTTTTGCTTTGCGCTCAACGCCGTCAGCACCAACTACCATGACTTGTTGATTTTTCTTAATCGTACCACGAGTGATACGGCCAATACCAATTGCACCTACAAATGAAGAATAATCCAATGCGGTAATTTGCATTTGCAGAGGCGCCTCAATATCCACTTCTGGTGCCGCTACTTTTTCAATGATGGTTTCAAACATTGGTGTCATATCGCCTTCACGTACATCGTCTTCTAATGAAGCATAACCATTAATACTAGAAGCGTAAATAATAGGGAAATCTAGTTGCTCATCGGTCGCACCGAGTTGATCAAACAAATCAAATACTTGATCGATTACCCAGTCAGGGCGAGCTGCGTCTTTGTCAATTTTGTTAACCACTACGATTGGATTCAAACCCTGATCGAACGCTTTTTTAGTTACAAAACGTGTTTGTGGCATTGGACCTTCTTGTGCATCTACTAATAAAAGCACTGAATCCACCATAGAAAGTACACGCTCCACTTCGCCACCGAAGTCGGCGTGTCCTGGAGTATCAACGATATTAATATGGTAATCATTCCACTTAATCGCTGTGTTTTTTGATGAAATGGTAATGCCACGCTCTTTCTCTAAATCATTAGAATCCATCATACGATCAGTTGACTCAAAACGCTCATCAAAGGTTTGAGACTGCTCAAGTAGCTTATCAACCAAAGTGGTTTTTCCATGGTCAACGTGTGCAATAATGGCGATATTTCTAAGTTTGGTATTCATACGGATTAAGTGAATGCGAAAAAGGCACTATTATCCCGTAAAATACCCTTCAATATTAGAAATTATTGATATAACTATTTATGGGTAAAAAAAGCAGTTCTGGTCGTTGGATGAGCGAACATCTAAGTGATGAATATGTAAAAAAATCTCAAAAAGAAGGTTACCGCTCACGTGCCGTTTACAAACTCACTGAAGTGATTGAGAAAGACAAGTTCATTAAACTAGGTTCTCGTGTACTTGATTTAGGTGCTGCACCTGGCGGCTGGAGTCAAGTCGCTATTAAAATGGCGGGCAAATCAGGTCAGGTAATTGCCAGTGACATTCTTGATATTGAGCCTATTGATAATGTCGATTTTTTGTGTGGTGATTTTACCGAAGACTCGGTTTATGAGGAATTATTACAACTCACCAAAGGTCATAAAATGGATGTCGTGCTCTCAGATATGGCACCCAACATGAGTGGTCAACTTTCTGTTGATATCCCTAAGTCTATGTATTTGTGTGAATTAGCACTTGATATGGCAATTAAAACACTCGCGCCAAAGGGTTATTTCTTTATCAAAGTATTTCAAGGTGATGGGTTTGATGGGTTTGTTAAAGCTTGCAGAGAGGTATTTGTTAAAGTCACCATTCGCAAACCCAAAGCATCAAGAGCGCGCTCTAAAGAAGTATATCTTTTAGCGAATACGCTAAAATAACTGTCTATGCAAAATTTTGAAGATATTCAAAACCTAGTCCAAGACGATATTAAGAAGACTGATCAAGTATTAATTGATCATCTTAGTTCTGACGTGGCGCTAATTAACCAAATGAGTGGTTATATTATTAACGCCGGTGGTAAGCGATTACGTCCACTGCTTTTACTACTTTGTGCACGCGCTACTAATTATCAAGGCAATCATCACCATCTAATGGCAGTCGTGATTGAGCTTATTCATACAGCCACTTTATTACACGACGACATTGTTGACGAATCCAACACACGTCGAGGCAAGGAAACTGCCAACGAAGTTTGGGGTAATGCCGCCAGTGTCTTAGTGGGTGATTTCCTATATTCTCGCGCCTTTGAGATGATGGTAAAGCCTGATTCAATGCGCATTATGAAGCTTCTTTCTAAAGCTACCAATGAAATTGCCCAAGGCGAAGTCATGCAACTGCTTAATTGCCAAAATTCCGAATTAACTGAAAAAGAATACTACCGAGTAATTGAGAGAAAAACCGCTGTACTGTTCCAAGCAGCAACACAAATTGGTGCTATTTTATCCGATGCCAACGAAGCACAAGAGCTAGCACTGCGTGACTACGGTTTGCATTTAGGTAATGCTTTTCAAATTATTGATGACGTGCTTGATTACGAGTCTGACAGTGAAACCATGGGCAAAGAAGTGGGTGACGACCTTGCTGAAGGTAAGACCACACTGCCGATGATCTATGCGCTTGAAAACACCTCTGGTGAACAACGTGAATTATTGACTAGCGCCATTGAAAATGCAGATAATTCTAATATTAAGCAAATCATCAGTATTCTTCAATCAGTAAAAGCTTTTGAATACACCCGATCAAAAGCGCAGGAATCTGCCAATTTGGCCAAACAATCCCTGCAAACACTTCAGGATTCAGACTATAAAGAAGCACTCACTCTATTGTGCGACTTATCCCTACAGCGTAAATCTTAATGCTCACAACTGAGTTAAAGACTCAAATTCGTCAATCATTCGAAGCTGCTAAAAACGGCATGCCTGATTTCAAAATCAGACATGCACAAAATAAAATGATTGCAGAAGTCTCTAAAACTTTATCAGGTGAATACCCTGATAGCAACCCAATTCTGTGTGTTGAAGCACCAACGGGTACAGGTAAAACCATGGCTTACTTACTTAGCGCTATCCCAATTGCCAAAGCCAGAAAAAAGAAACTGATTGTCTCTAGTGCGAATGTCGCCCTACAAGAGCAACTACTCAACAAAGACATACCCGAGTTACAAAAATACTGCTCTATCGACTTTGAATATGCCTTAGTTAAAGGTCGCTCTCGTTATGTTTGCGTACGTAATTTAATTAATTTGGTTGAAGATAAGTCTAGTGAAAGTGAGTTGTTTGATAACGCTGCGTTGTGGGATGCCCCGCCGGGCAAGTATCAGCTCGATCAACTTGGCGATATGCTTAAAGATTATTCTGGAAAAAATTGGAATGGTGAAATAGATGACTTAGATCAAACGCCAGATCATTCTTTGTGGTCAAAAATCGCTTGTAATCGCTTTACTTGTACGGCTAAAAATTGTGAGTTTTATAACGATTGTGCTTTTTTCAAAGCACGTAAAAGAATCACCAAGGCCGATGTGATTGTGGCTAATCATGATCTGATTTTGGCCGATCTTAGTACCGGCAATACCGTATTGCCAGATGTTGATGAATCTATCTATATCTTTGATGAGGCGCACCACCTTAACCATAAAGCTTTATCGCATTTTTCACTCAGTGCCGGTACCGAATTTATCAAAACCAGTATTAGGCAAACCCAAGGCGTAAGTGATCAAGTGTGTAAATTAACACAGCAAGATACCCTTGATATCCCAATTAAATCAATTGATGATTACTTAAACGATCTTATTCAGTTGTTAAAAAATCTTGACTTTGATGAAGACACCTATTTGTTTGATCAAGGCATTGTCGATGAGCCAATACAAGCCATTTGTCAAAACTTACGCACAACCATTAGTGGTGTTCACACGCAATTTAGCACCCTAAAAGAATCTTGGTCAGATTATCTTAAAATTAAAATGATCGACAAAACCATCGCCGACCCACTCAATAATGCTTTGGGTGAATGCGAACAACACTTATCTTCTATTTTATTATTACTCTCTTCTTTTCTGCAAGTTGATGAAGCTGGGCAGGCGCCTCATTCTCGTTGGGTTGAAAAAACTATTTTGGCCAACAAAAAAACCAACTATATCCTTAGTAGTGCACAAATCGATATCTCTAATAACTTAGACCAACTTATTTGGTCAAAAGTTGCCGGTGCAGTACTAACATCAGCCACCTTGTCATCACTCGGTAGTTTTAATCGACTCAATCAGCAGCTAGGATTGGTGAAAACAAAAAATCAATATCTGCGCCTGCCTTCACCCTTTAGTTTTGATCAAGTAGATTTTATTGTCGCAAACTTTAAAAATAACCCAACTCAGGTATATGAACACACGCAAGAAGTCGCCGCGCAACTGCTAGAACGTATTGACCCTAGTGAAGGCTCATTGGTGTTGTTTGCTTCTAATAAGCAAATGCAAATGGTGGCTGATTTGGTAGAACAAAAACTTGGTTGTGATTTATTTGTTCAAGGCGAATTTTCTAAAAAACTCATTTTAGAAAAACACACCAACCTACGCAAACAAAACCAAGGTAGTGTGATTTTCGGGCTTGATAGTTTTGCCGAGGGGGTTGATCTTAAAGGTGACAATCTCACCCATGTGGTGATTGTAAAGCTACGCTTTAGCGTACCCAACTCGCCAATTGAAAAAACCACACAAGACTATCTACAATCTCAAAATCGTAATCCGTTTATGGAAATCTCACTACCTGATGCATCGCTTAGATTGATTCAGGCTTGCGGTCGACTGATCCGCACCGAAACCGATACGGGGAAAATTACGATTTTTGA
>JABGOT010000016.1 GCA_018648985.1 Candidatus Ruthturnera sp. | reverse complement strand
AAACACTTAAAGATATGAAGACCATTCGTATTTTGATGAGTGAAGACATGCGCCGCATTCAAAGAATGTTGTTAATCAATGGCGCAACCGATCTACAAGAACACGGTGTGCTTATCGCTAACCCAAGTGAAGCGCTTAGTCGGCAACTAAATAAATTTCCAAGAAATTCATTGTTTTTGATTGATCCATTGGGCAATGTGATGTTGCACTACAACCCGCAGGATTTAACTATCAAGCGCGTTATTAAAGACTTAGATCGTTTGTTTAAATATTCACGTATCGGTTAAACGGAGGTTGTTATGCCATCATTAAGTGATTTGCTCGGCTTATGTAAACTTAAAGTTGTTTCTTTGATTTTGTTAACCGCCGTGGTTGGTATGTTTTTAGCGGTACCCGCGCCATACTACCCAGACCTGATGCTAGTGCTGGCGGCATCGGTTGGTATTTCTATGGCGTCAGCTTCAGCGGCGGTGTTTAACCATATTGTTGATGAGCAAATCGATATTCAGATGTCACGTACCGACCAACGTCCTTTGCCACAAGGTAAAGTCAGTCGTAACCAAGCCCTGGTTTGGGGTGTGTTTTTAGGGGTGGTTGGCTTGGGTGTTTTACAATTATTTGTTAACACTATTACTATGGTACTTACATTCATTTCGCTGATTGGCTATGCGGTCATCTATACGATGTATCTTAAACGCGCCACCCCACAAAACATTGTTATTGGTGGCGCTGCAGGCGCTGCACCACCGGTGCTCGGCTGGACAGCAATTTCTGGTACTCAAGGTATTGAGTATGCATTACTATTATTTTTAATTGTCTTTATTTGGACGCCACCACACTTTTGGGCATTGGCAATTTATCGTGTAGAAGAGTATAGAAAAGTTGATGTTCCAATGCTGCCAGTAACGCACGGTTTGGCTTATACGCGTATACAAATTTTGCTTTATACAATCTTGTTGTTGTTGGTGACATTGTTGCCTTACTTATCGGGCATGTCTGGGCTTATTTATTTGGTTTCCGCTGTAGTCTTGGGTGCGATATTCTTGATGTATGCGATCAAGATCTACAAAAACCCTGATGATGACAAAATTGCCTGGACAACATTTATGTTTTCCGTTAACTATTTAATGTTATTATTCCTGTCATTGTTGGTAGACCACTACTGGCTTATTACTTTATAAAGGAAAAAAGTCTTATGAAAAACTTGGGGCAAGTATTTAAAGCAGTCACATCAGCGATGATTGGTGTGGGTAAGAAAGAAGACTTGATTAAAGACTTTGAGCGTACTGAAAAACAAGGCCCATGGCCTTATATCGTTGTCGGCATGATAATGACGATTGCATTTATTGTACTTGTAATTGCTGTCGTGAAATTAGCCACGCCTGGCTAGGCAAACCTAGTCTAACGTTTCAATAATTAAATCTAATGCCTTTGCCATTTTTGGCGCACGGTGTGGGTTGGTTAATAAACCAGTGAGTTCAAGATTAGGGTTTAATAAAAAATAACTAGCCGTGTGGTTGATGAGATAGTTGTTATTCATCTTCATCTTCATGTCTTTGTGTTGGCTATGATCGTCTGTTAACGACCTTTGCTTGGTTTTTTCCACCTCGTGATAGACGCCCAGTGCTTTTGTCATACTGGCTAACACGTTTTCTTCAGCACTTAGACCGATAAATCCAGTATTAAAGCGCTTAGTAAAGGCATCTAAATTACCCACATCACGTTTCGGATCAACTGATACAAAAATTACTTGCAGTTTGTCAGCATGATTCATCATGCCCAGTGTTTGGTTCAGCGTCGCCAAGTCAGTCGGGCACACATCTGGACATGAAGCGTAGCCAAAGTACAAAACTGACCATTTGTCTTTTGCTATATCGGACAACATTACAATATTTCGGTTGTCATCAATGAGTGGAAACTTGCCTTGTAATGATTTTGGGTTGGAGTATAAAGAAGCTGTCGGATTTACCTGTTTAGACAGGTCTTTAATCTGGTTAGCGTTTGGGATTAGCAAAAAATAAGCCAATGCTATAATTGCGACACCTAGCCAAATGATTGAATTTCTAGTTTTCTTTATTTGCACACATCTTCCTTTACCCGTACAGGTTTCAAATTTTTCATCACTACATGCATGATCGGTTTCTATAAAAT
>JABGOT010000118.1:10213-13640 GCA_018648985.1 Candidatus Ruthturnera sp. | reverse complement strand
TAGCCGTCTTCTCGTTTAGAGTTGATGTGCAAAAATAAGTTAATTTTTGCAGGTGAATGCCAAACTTTGGGCAGTTTAGACATCAATAAAGCTTTCTCGATAATGCTTGAGTTCTTTGATAGAATCGTGAATATCAGACAATGCTAAGTGTGCAGATTCGCCTTCGCGTACCATGACAGCTTCAGGTTTCCAACGTACCGCTAACTCTTTGAGTGTGGTGACATCAATGTGTCGATAATGGAAAAATTGCTCTAATTTTGGCATGTAGTTGTATAAGAATCTTCTATCTTGGCAGATGGTGTTACCACACATTGGCGATACACGTGGGTTGACGTATTTTTCTAAAAAATCAAGGGTTTGAATTTCAGCTTGTTTGGTAGAAATGTCACTGTCTTTAACGCGTTTCACTAAGCCAGAATTGCCATGATGCTCAGTATTCCATTCATCCATACCTGCAAGTATTGTACTGCTTTGGTGGATGGCTAATGCCGGGCCTTCGGCCAGTACGTTGAGGTCTTTGTCAGTGACAATGG
Organism: Candidatus Ruthturnera sp.; assembly: GCA_018648985.1. Taxonomy (GTDB): domain Bacteria; phylum Pseudomonadota; class Gammaproteobacteria; order PS1; family Pseudothioglobaceae; genus Thioglobus_C. The sequence goes on along the minus strand of JABGOT010000118.1, from coordinate 13,107 downwards.
TTGCGATTTCAATAATGACGTCTTTCTCTGGTAATAAGCCCGTCATTTCTAAATCGATCCAAATTAGGTTAGTATCTTTATCCATTTTTTATCATTCCTTGTTTTTAACAGCCAGTTGATTCACGAACAAAGTCGTCTAATTTTTGGTGGGCAGAGCCACCGTTTAAAATCCCAAGCGCTGTGTTGATACCCGCTTGTAAAGATTTAGCCATGCCAGAGACATAAATAGCAGCACCTGAATTTAGTGCGATGATGTTTTTAGCAGCGCCGTCTTTACCATCAAGCGCTTGTTGGATAAGCTTTAGTGAGCTATCTGCATCATCGGCTTTAATGTCGTTTAAATCACCTAAAGGCAAGCCGAACTCTGTCGGGTTGATGGTGTAGGTGGTAACTGCGCCATCTTTTAATTCTGCAACGTAAGTGTCATCTGCAATGGAGATTTCATCCAAGCCATCTTTAGAGTGTACTACCATTACGTGCTTAGAGCCAAGGCTTTTAAGTACATTGGCAATCGGCTCAACTAAAGCTTTATCGTACACGCCCATTACTTGGTGTGGTGCTTTTGCCGGGTTGGTGAGTGGGCCCAGCACATTAAAAATAGTGCGTACTGCTAAGTCTTTGCGTGCACCGATTGCGTGCTTCATGGCTGAGTGATGTGCCGGTGCGAACATAAACCCAACACCAATTTTTTCAACACATTTGCTGATTTTCTCAGGGCTCATGTCGAGGTTGACGCCTGCCGCCTCTAAAACATCAGCACTGCCTGATTTAGAAGAAATAGAACGGTTACCATGTTTAGCAACTTGACCACCAGCACTAGCCACCACAAAAGCACAAGCAGTTGAGATGTTAAATAAACCTAAGCCATCACCACCCGTACCACAAGTGTCAACCAAATACTTAGGGTGATGAATTTGCACGCCAGTTGCTAAGGATCGCATTACTTTTGCTGCGGCGGTAATTTCAGCAACCGTTTCTCCTTTCATCGATAAGCCGACTAAAAAACCACCAATTTGCGCATCGGTGGTTTTACCGGTCATGATGTCGTTCATCACGGCGTGCATTTCGTCTTCGGTTAGATCTTGTTTTGCAATCACTGCTTTTATTGCTTGTTGTATGTTCATTTTTCTCTCATTAATGATTCTATGTCGTCAATTTCTTTAACCAGTGCTTCGGTTAATACTTTGTTTCCATTATCGGTAATTAAAACATCATCTTCAATCCTGATGCCAATGCCCCAATAAATTGGGTTGATTTTATCATCCTTGCGAATATAAATGCCTGGTTCGACAGTGGTCACCATGCCTGCCTCATATTGGCGATGCTGCTTGTTTTTTTGATAAGCACCTACATCATGTACATCGAGCCCAAGGTAGTGCCCTGTGCCGTGCATGTAGAACTGCGATAAGTCGCCATCAGCTTGCAAAATACCCAAATCAATTAATCCTTGTTGGATAACTTGGGTGGCAATTTGGTGGGGTTTAACTACCATTACACTTGGCTTAATACTTTCAATGGCCGCCAATTGTGCATCGAGCACAATTTGGTAAACTTGTCGTTGTGCTTTGCTGAATACGCCATTGACTGGAAAGGTGCGAGTAATGTCTGAAGCATAACCTTGTACTTCACAACCGGCATCGATGAGTAATAAATCACCATCGTTTAAAACTTTGTTGTTTTCAATATAGTGCAATACACAGGCGTTTTCGCCACCAGCGACAATCGGCGTGTAAGCGTGCTCTGTATTGTTTTTTCTAAATTCAGCATCAAAGATACTCGCCACTTCAAATTCGAATAAATCAGCTTGCGTTTTTTGCATGGCTAATTGATGCGCAGCAACAGAAATATCGGCTGCTTTTTGCATAAGCTTAACTTCTGACTTATCTTTAATTAAACGCATTTCATGTGCGTAGGTAGCGAGTGATTGGTAGTTAGTTTTTGCTAAAATTTCAATGATTTCATCATCTAAAGCACAAGGCTTAAAATCATAATACAGCGTTGTTGCATCTGCAATTAATAATGGTAATTTGTGCTTTATATCATCAATAGCGTAGGCTTCATCTGCTTTTAATGCTTGTGGTGCGCCTGATATGCCTAGGCGTTTTCCATCCCAAATCTCGCGTGCTGGATCTTTGTCTCTTAAGAAAATGGTGTAAGTGTCTTTTGAAAAAACAGCAATTGCTTGCGGCTCAGTAAAACCGGTTAAATACCAAAAATCACTGTGTGGGCGAAAAGGGTAATGCACATCACCATTACGCAGTTGTTCTGGGTTGGTAGAAACGATAACAACAGCACCATCGTCAAGTTGTTCGAGTAGTGCTGTTCTGCGTTTTTGATGTATCATTAGCGCGAAGAGTTCTTAAAGTTCAACAAGATACCATGAAACACGTTCGTTTGTACCAAAATACCCCTTTGAATATTGGCGAAGAATTGACGCTAGATAGCTACGCCTCCCATCATTTGGTTAAGGTGTTGCGTTTTCCTCAAGGGCAGACCGTTACCTTGTTTAATGGCGATGGGTTTAATTACAGCGCCGAAGTGATTAAAGCCAAGAAAGATTGTGTGGTCAAGTTGTTGGATAAAATTGACAACCCATCTGAATCAAAACTCAATCTTACCTTGGCACAAGGCATTGCCAAAGGCGAGAAAATGGATTTTTTAATACAAAAATCTATTGAGTTAGGCGTGGGAAAAATCATCCCTATTTTGACCGAACGTTGCGTGGTCAGACTTAAGGGTGACAAGCTTGCAAAGCGCCAAGCGCATTGGCAAAAAATTGTTATTGGTGCGTGTGAACAATCAGGGCGATCAGTTGTTCCAGAAGTGACTACCCCGATAAGTTTGGACGAGTTTTTGCAGCAGACAATTTCGAATGGCTTTGTTTTGCATCACCG
>JABGOT010000118.1:6838-10113 GCA_018648985.1 Candidatus Ruthturnera sp. | reverse complement strand
AGTTTTTTACGAATGGCTGAGCCAGCCAAACTATGAGCAGAAATTGTACTCACGGCTAATCGCTCATTAACGCCTGCAAGTAATAACCGCGCTTTAATTTTGTCATCGTCTAAACCCAATTTTTCTAGTACTGATTGTGCTTGGTTTTGCAAATCTTCAATTTGATCCATGGGCTGAATCATCGGGTGTGATAAACAAGCGCCTAACACCTCCAATGTGCGATACAAAACATGCTCTTGATTGATCTTTTTCAAGATATGTGCAATGGTCTTTAGCATGATTTGCCCTTGTTCAGTACTGACACATTTTAGCTCTTTAATGTCTTTATCTAATGCTATCGTGCCGTCATTATTCGGTAAGTCATCTTTCATTCGTTCAATGAAGCCTACTAAGAATGCTGGCTTTCTCTGGCCTTGTTTCCACAATCTGTCTTTAGATTCTTTAGAAATTAGACCGTTTTGTAACAGTAGGTTGGTGGTGTCAATCAGCTGTGTTGTGTCGTCGGTAAAAGGTAAAAATTCTAACAAATAATCAGCAATTTTTTTGCCAACAGCGTGTTTCACTACAAAATCTCTTGTCAGTAAAAATCGCCCAATTTCTGCTTGTTGATCGGTATTAGTGGCGCACCACCAAACTAGATCTAACACTTCGTCGTTTAAGTTTTGAGAGTTAGCAACAGCTACCACCGCTTCAATGTTGCCAATTTTTAACAGTGAGCCTAAATTATTTGAACTGACCTGTCCCATTCGTGACCAGCGCTTTAGGTACGATGGGTAGCCACCCATACTGCCGAGCACCTGAGAGACTAATAATTTTTGCACTGCTTGGATGTATTTACCGCTATCGATATCTGGGTTAAGCGTAATGGTTTGTTCTTTTTTGTCTGCTGTGAGGCCGATAACGACCAATTTATAAACATCAACTCGAATCGCCACACAAGTTGCAATTAGAACATTGAGTCTAAGTGTGTCTTCAGGTGTTAGCATTCAGGTATCGGTTAAGTTGTGAGAGTGACCCAGAATCTATGGCGTCTTTAAAGATCACAACTGATTCTTTTCCGGCCTCAATTATCACCAAAAATCGAGATTGATAGGTTGGATAAAACCAAGGGTATTGCTTAGTAGATTGATTGTTTTTTTCTATGACAATCTGTTTTTTATTCAGTGCAATTTTGGTAATTGAATTGGGCTGTGTCAGTAGTACATTTTTGGGTAAGAAATTAGCCAGCCATGCAGACAAGACAAGGCTAATAACCAAGCTTAACCAAATATTGTAAAAGTAATACCAAGCACTAAATAGGCTTAATAAATAGACGCCAATGCTAATTACTAAATAGTTTTTTGATGTTTCTATTTGGACAATTAACCCGTCAGACTCGTTAGTCATCATCGCCAAGCTCAGTGCCCATTTTTCTGGCACGATCAAACGCAGCTCGCATCGCATGAGAAACAATCATCTCAAAATTTTGATCTTGGAAGCTTTCAATAGCCGCTTGTGTGGTACCATTTGGCGAGGTGACTTTGGCACGTAATTCATGCGCAGAATCCTCACCATTGCTGGCCATCATGCTAGCGCCAAGTGCTGTTTGAATACTAAGCTGTTCGGCGGTTTTTTCGTCTAGCCCTAAGGCGACGCCCGCTTTAGCCATAGACTCAATCATTAAAAAGAAATAAGCTGGCCCACTGCCTGAGAGTGCCGTAACCGCGTCTATCATTTTTTCGTCCTCTACCCATAAGCATTGACTTACCGCGCCGAGTATTTGCTCAGCTAAAGCTTTTTGTTCATCATTTACGGCATCATTGGCCATCATCCCAGTTGCGCCTTTTCCAAGTAGAGCTGGGGTATTCGGCATACTGCGAACAATTGCGCTATCGCCACCCAACCAACGATTAATATCTGTGGCTCGCACACCTGCTGCGATTGAAATCATTAAAGGTTTGTGGTCGATATGCGCTTGCAGCTCTTTGCAAACGACAGACAATATTTGTGGCTTAACGGCAAATACAATAATATCGCATTGGCTAGCCAATGCAGTATTGTCCGTAAAAACCTCAAGGTTAAATTCATTAGCACGTAGGGATAATAAGGCTGCATCGGTATCGCTCAACTTAATGTTTTGCGCATTGAGGCCATTGTTAATTAGACCAGAAATTAGCGCATAAGCCATGTTGCCAGCACCAATAAAACCGATTGTTGTAGAGTTTTGCATTAAAATATCTCAAACGTAATAGGTTGTATATTCTACCAAATACTACTCTTTAATAATACAAGGATAACAATGAAAAAATTTAATCCAAAATTAATTATGATTGATGTCGATGGCACATTGGTCGACAGTGTGCCAGATTTGGCTTATTGTGTTGATGAATTAATGGTTGCCATGGGTAGAGAAAAATGGGGTGAAGCCAAGGTGCGTCATTGGGTAGGTAATGGTGTGCCAAAATTGGTAGAGCGCTCACTCACGGGCGAGCTTGAAGGCACAGTCGATAAGGCTGATTTTGATAAAGCTTATCCAATATTTTTAGAGCTGTACGCTGTCAATACATCAGGCCGTTCGTCATTATACGACGGCGTTAAAGAGGGCTTAGATTACATGAAAGCACAAGGCTACACTTTGGGTTGTGTGACTAACAAAGCCGAACAATTCACTTTGCCAATTCTTAAAGATCTGGGTATTTTTGATTATTTTGGCATCGTGGTATCTGGCGATACGTTAGCAAAGAAAAAGCCAGATCCATTGCCATTGCTACACAGTGCTGAATTTTTTGGCATCGATCCAAAAGATTCAATGATGCTAGGTGATTCGGTGAGTGATGTTAAGGCCTCACGTGCTGCCGGGTTTGAGATTATTTGCATGTCATATGGTTACAATCATGGCAATGATATTCGTGACACTAATCCTGATTTAGTCATTGATTCAATGGCAGAGTTGAAAGACTACCTATAACAAGTAGTATCAGTAAAATGTATCTAATGGATACATTTGATCAACAAAATATTTGGCATCCTTATGCCAAAGTTCCCAATGAAATTTCGACTTTTCTAGTTGAGTCAGCCGACGGTGTCTACCTTAATTTAGAAGGCGATATCAAAGTGGTTGATGGTATGAGCTCATGGTGGAGTGCGATTCATGGTTATAACCATTCAGTACTCAATAAAGCCATTCAAAATCAATTGGGAAAAATGTCACACGTAATGTTTGGTGGACTCACCCACGAGCCTGCTATTACGCTAGCAAAAACCTTAGTTGGAATTACACCAGAGAATTTAACCAA
>JABGOT010000118.1:0-6738 GCA_018648985.1 Candidatus Ruthturnera sp. | reverse complement strand
CTGCTATTACGCTAGCAAAAACCTTAGTTGGAATTACACCAGAGAATTTAACCAAAGTATTTTTTACTGATTCTGGTTCGGTGTCAGTTGAAGTAGCATTAAAAATGGCGTTGCAATATTGGCATAACAAAGACCAATCAGAAAAGCATCAGTTCATTACCATTCGTGGTGGTTATCATGGCGATACCTTTGGTGCCATGAGTGTGTGCGACCCTGATAATGGTATGCATCATTTATTTTCAGGCGTATTGCCAAAACACTTTTTTGTAAAAAGCCCATCAATGGTGAGTATGGATGAGGCATTGCAAGATTTAGAAGCAACTTTAAAACAAAATTCTGATTCAATTGCAGCAATGATTCTAGAGCCTGTGGTTCAGGGTGCGGGCGGTATGCGCATTTATAATCCACAGTATTTAACCAAGGCCAAGGCTTTGTGTGATCAGCATGATGTGTTGTTTATTTTGGATGAAATTGCCACTGGCTTTGGTAGAACGGGCGAGCTCTTTGCGCTAGAGTATGTAGATGTTACACCAGATATTTTGTGCCTGGGTAAGGCGCTGACGGGTGGTTATATGACACTTGCTGCCACACTCACCACAGATGAGATTACCAACACTGTCGGCACACTCATGCATGGCCCAACCTTTATGGCCAACCCTTTAGCTTGTGCAGTGGCGAATGCCAGTATCGAATTATTACTTAATTCGCCATGGCAAGATGACATTGCTCGTATAGAAAAAATATTTCATGCTGAGCTCTCCAGTCTTAGACAGCAGGATAAAGTAGCTGATGTACGCATCTTAGGTGCCATTGCAGTGATTGAAATGAAAGAAGAAATTAGAGTAGAGTGGATGCAAAAGCGCCTGATTGAGCTCGGGGTTTGGTTAAGACCATATGGAAAGTTACTTTACACCATGCCACCCTTTGTTATTACTGATGATGAGTTAATAACCATCACCAAGGCAATTAAAACCATTGTGGAGGCGTCATGAAAATATTAATTTTATTACTAACGCTATTGACTTTCTCGGTCCAGGCCGAAGAATATGAAGCTGTCGGTGTTGAAGTCAAGGCGCAAAAATTAACTGGCGATGCTTATTATGTACCTGGCATGTCAGGCGCGGCCACTGAGTATGAGGGTTTTATTTCTAATGCTGGTTTTGTAGTAACTAATGAGGGCGTGGTAGTATTTGATGCACTCGGCACACCATCGCTTGCACATGCGATGTTGGGTGAGATTCGTAAGATTACCAATCAACCCATCAAGATTGTAGTGATGAGTCACTATCATGCGGATCATTTATACGGCTTGCAAGTTTTTAAAGGTGAAGGTGCACAAGTTTGGGCACCTAAAGGCACTTGGGATTACTTAGATTCAGAAACCGCAGAAACCTTACTAGAATCAAGGCGTACAGCCTTGTTCCCTTGGGTAACGGATGATACTTATTTAGTCAAACCAGACCGTATTATCGACCAAGATACCAAGTTTAGTTTGGGCGGCCATGAGTTTATGATTAACTACTTTGGTAAGGTACATTCTGATGGCGACATGTCATTACTCAGCGTGAAGGATCAAACTCTTTATAGTGGTGATATTATTTTTGAAGGTCGCCTACCATTTGTGGGCGATGCCAATATTATTGATTGGGTTAAAACTCTAGAGCGTATGCAGCACACACAAGTAGATTATTTTGTGCCAGGCCATGGTAGTGCTTCTAATCAACCACAGCAAACCATGGATCTAACTTATCGTTACCTGAAATTTCTACTAGAAAAACTCAGTAAAGCCGTTGAAGATATGGAACAGTTTGAAGAGACTTATGAGGCTATTGACTGGTCAGAATTTGAAGATGAAACGGCGTTTGATATTGCCAATCGAAAGAATGCTTACGCGGTATATTTATTTTTAGAAAGAACTTTGGATTAGTTACTCAATCGGATCAACATCCAAGTACCAGCGCACTTTGTTTTTCAACTTTAAACTATCAATGTGCTGATTAAAAGTAGCCAACATTTGATGTAGCGCTTTTCTATCATCTGATTGTAAATATAGGTTGAAATAATAATAATCCGCTTTTTTCTCAAAAATATTAGCCACTGGTCCCCAAATTTCCACAGTATCTATCTGAATGCTTTTTAGCAAACCAGCCGCCTCACGCAAAAAATCTTCAGCCACTTGTTTATTTTTAGCATTTGCGCACAATAGAGCCTGGTGTGAATAAGGTGGTAGCAAAGCACTACTTCGTTGTTTAAGCAACTGAATTGCGAACTGTGTATAGCGTGATGAAAGTACATAATTAAAAATTGGATGATCAGGATAGCGTGTTTGAATAACCACCTCACCTTGTTCTTTATTGCGCCCAGCACGGCCTGAAACTTGAATGAGTAATTGTGCCAAATGTTCAGTCGCACGAAAATCTAGTGAGAGTAAACCGGCATCAGTATCCAGAATACCCACCATTGCTAAATTAGAAAAATCATGCCCTTTGGCAAGCATTTGCGTACCAACGATAATGCAAGGCTCGCCAGAGTTGATTTTTTTTAAGTGTTCGCCAAAGGCTTTTTTGCGACGTGTGGTGTCACGATCAATGCGAATAATAGGAGTGTCGGCAAAATGCGACGACAAAGTTTCTTCCAATCGTTCGGTACCGTAACCCAGTACTTCTAAACTAGGTTGTTTACACTCAGGGCAAGTGTGCTCTGGCATCTGCTCATCGCCACAGTGATGACATTTAAGTCGGTTAATGTGACGATGATAAATCATGCCAGAATCGCAACGCCCGCACTCGGCTTTCCAGCCACACTCTTTGCAATAATAAACCGGCGCATAGCCGCGACGATTAATAAACAACATTACCTGCTTGCCTTTGGATAAATATTGTTTCATTTTTTCGATTAACAAGTTAGATAACAATCCATCGCTCTTTTCAGTACCCCCTTGAGGGGTGAAATGTTGCCTCATATCAATCAAACTAACTTTTGGCATTGTTGCACCGCCAGCACGCTGTGTGAGTGTGAGGCGTGTGATTTTTTTATCCATCACATTTTTTAGCATTTCCAGTGAAGGTGTTGCTGTGCCTAATACCAGCGGAATGTTGGCTTGCTTAGCACGGATAAAGCATAAATCTCTAGCGGAATAGCGAAAGTTAGATTGTTGTTTGAACGAGCCATCGTGCTCTTCATCAATAATAATCAAGCCTAAATTTGGCATCGGTGCAAAAATCGCGCTTCGTGTGCCAAGCACAACACCCGCTTCGCCATTTTTTGCCATTAGGTAAGCATCAAGTTTTTGTGTTTCGTTTAGTTGAGAATGAATTGCCACTACACGTGTTTCTAAACGGGACTCAAAACGTGTGATCATTTGCGGGGTAAGTCCAATCTCAGGCACCAGTACAAGCACTTGCTTGCCTTGATCGAGCACAGTTTGAGTAATATTAAGGTAAACCTCGGTCTTGCCGCTGCCAGTCACGCCATGCAGTAAAAACCCATGATAGCTGTCTTGAGATTTAAGGATTTCATTAATCGCATGGGATTGTTCATCGGTAATTTTGTAATCTGGTTTTTCAGTATCTAGCGATAATCCAGTGACTTTTTTAATTTTTGCCTCTTTGCCAAGGCGTAGATTTTTTGGCAATGCTGCACAGATCACCTCGCCAATCGGATGGTGGTAATACCTAGCCGACCAAAACAAAAAATCGAGAATAGGCTTATCCAATATTGGCGTGTCATCTAACACTTCTTCGACTGATTTTAGTTTTTCAAATTCACTTTTGTCTTTAACTGCAAGTATTACGCCCACAACTTTTTTGCGAATGAAGGGCACTCTCACACGCGCACCAACAGCCACTTCACCATCGCACAGATAGTCAAATGTTTTGTTTAGCGGTACAGGTATTGCAACTTCAACGATCGCCATTAAGGGATAAATTTATATGGGTAAAATGAGTTATTTTATTCTTAAAAAAACCATAATGGTTGTTATTCAAAACCCTATTAACGATGTTTTAATCAATGAGCAAAATTTCAAAGAGACTTTGCAACAAGTGATGGCTGATTTGGGCAAAGGCGAGAGTGAATTGTTAATTCGAATTGTCGATAAAGCCGAGATTCAAGACCTTAATAAAACCTATCGAGACAAAGACCAGCCAACCAATGTTTTGTCTTTCCCGTCTGACTTGCCTATTGAGATCGATGAAGCGATTTTAGGTGATGTAGTCATTTGCACTGATGTAGTGGCTGATGAGGCTAGAGCACAAAATAAAACATTTGATCATCATCTGATTCATATGGCCATTCACGGCACGTTGCACTTATTGGGCTATGACCATATTGACGAAAAAGAAGCGTTAATCATGGAAGGCTTGGAAATAAAAATTTTAGAAAAAATAGAAATCGCTAATCCTTACGAATAATAGAGGTTTATTTAGCGTGCTCCATACGACCGATGCGCTCCATCGCGCGTAGTTCATCTTCAATATAGTACATTTTTAACGAATTTCGCTCCCATGGAGGGATGTTAGCGTCTTGTAGAACCTTTTTCAGAGATTGAGAGTGATTTTTCCCCGGTAATTTAATACGCTGACCCTCGATGCGATAGCGAATAGAAAAATTTGGAAAATTTTCAAATTCCGTATGAAGCGGGCAATTTTCTGATTTTTTTTCTGCTTGGTTGTTAATAAAATACAATTCACCTTGATAACGACGAACCTCGAACATATCCCACGCCACTAAAGGTTTGGCATCTTGCTTGGCATGTAATAAATCAATAATTTGACTCATAATCGAATCGCTAGGCGCTAAAAACCCTAATAAACTCAAATGATGACGCAAAATATTCTTTATTCTATGAATTTCTAATTTAATTAGCTTGGCTGTATCGATGCGCCCACTATCGTTAATAAGGTTATTTTCTCTAATATCGATATTGGCCAATTCACGTGTTAGTTTTAGCGCTTCTGATTGGTGCTTTGCGCTTCTAGACAAGATTTTTGTCAAATTTTTATATACTGTTTCTAGTTTTGGAAGAATGTCCAGTCTTAAAAAGTTGCGTCTAAAGTTAGTGTTTTTGTTGCTATCATCTTCTATCCAGCTTAACTTGTGTTTTTCTGCATAGTTAATAATATGATGTTTTTCAATATTTAGTAGTGGTCGGTAATGGCTACCTTTGCCTAAAGGCTTTTGTCTGGGCATAGCGGCAAGGCCCGCAATACCTGAGCCTCTAAATAGTTGCAATAATAGCGTTTCTGCTTGGTCGTTTTGATGATGAGCCGTGCACAGTACTTCATTGTCTTTTAATGAGCAAGATAATGAATGATAGCGTTTTTTACGTGCATTTTCCTCTACGTTAGATTCTTTTTCTATAGAAAGATTGATATTCTCATAACTGATACCAAGTGTTTTGCATAGGTTTTGACAAAACTTTTCCCACTCATCGCAGTGTTTGGATAGATGATGGTTGCAGTGAATCACACGCAGATTGCTGGGGTGGTGCGTGTGTAGATAATGCAGTAAGACGACAGAATCGATACCACCACTTAAACCAAGGACAATATCTTTGCCCTCGAGAAAGGCGTCTTTAGTCTTTAAATCGTCCAAAGCCTAATAATTTTTCTTGTCTATTTTGTAATAACTTCTCAGTAGAAATTTTTTCGATTTTTTCTATCTGCTGTTTAAGTGCCGCTCTTAACAAAACTTTTGCTTGATCAGTATCACGATGAATACCGCCTAATGGCTCTTTGATAATGACATCAACCATGCCTTCTTTTTTAAGATGAGTTGATGTTAGTTTTAAAGATTCTGCTGCTAAGTTGGCTTTTGATGCATCTTTATACAAAATTGACGCACAACCTTCTGGAGATATAACCGAATAAATCGAGTATTCAAACATCATCATCGTATCAGCCACACCAATAGCCAGCGCACCACCTGAGCCGCCTTCACCAATCACCACCGAGATAATGGGCGTTGCCAAAGTTGACATCTCAAATAGATTTTTTGCAATGGCTTCAGATTGCCCGCGCTCTTCAGCACCAATACCTGGGTAAGCACCTGGCGTGTCAATAAAAGTAACAATTGGCATTGAGAATTTCTCAGCCATTTTCATGAGTCTTAATGCTTTTCGGTAGCCCTCTGGGCGCGGCATACCAAAGTTGTATTTGATTTTATCTTGTGTTGAACGACCTTTTTGTTGACCGATAAACATCACTGATTTTCCGTCTAGTTTGGCGATGCCACCAACAATAGCAAGATCGTCTGCATAAGCGCGGTCGCCATGAAGCTCGGTAAATTCATCAAACACAGTATCGATATAATCCAACGTATAAAGTCTGTTCGGATGCCGAGCTAATTGTGAAACCTGCCAATCACTAAGTGATGAAAATATTTTTTTGGTTAGTGCGCCACTTTTGGCTTTTAACGCTTCCATTTCTTTGACAATGTCAGCTTTATCTTTAATATTGCAAAGTGCCTGAATTTTTCCTTCTAAGTCGGCAATCGGTTGTTCAAAATCAAGGTAATCTAGGTTCATATCGCGTTAAAATCAGTTTTTAATAATTATTTAAATTATAGCAGATGGATCTATTTACACCACCTTCTTTAGGCTGATGACACGGGACGTTATTAAAAGCACTTTTCCAGTGCTATTTGGCTACATACCGCTAGGGATAGCATTTGGTATGTTGTTTCAAGATTTGGGCTATCCTTGGTATTTGGCAACGTTAATGGCATTTTTTGTTTATG
>JABGOT010000070.1 GCA_018648985.1 Candidatus Ruthturnera sp. | reverse complement strand
AATGCTTGTTCAAGTGCTTGTTCTGGATTCTTGTCATAAACTTCGCCAAGTTTTTCCATGGCCGGCAAGCGTGTAAAGCCTTGACGAAAACGTTGTACTCGCCCACCTTCATGATCAACAGCTATTAATAGTTCTTGATTAATCAAACGGATAGATTGAATTAGCGCTTTAATTTGTTCAATATCTTGATAGTTCCGAGTAAATAAAATTACTCCGCCAATACTTGGCTTGTTGAGCTGTTGTTTTTCATCTGATGTGAGTGTCAATCCTGACACATCCATCATTATCGGTCCTAATTCCATAAACTAGTTTTCCTTTTTTATTACGTACGTTTTTGCAATCAAATCATGAAAAGCTTGCTTATTTCTAGTCACTCCCACTATTATGTAGCCTATAAGAAATATCGATGAAATAAATGTTAAAAAATACCTCGCAGTAGCCCTTCCAAACGAAATACGCCCACCATGTAGCCCATCAATAACTTGAAGTTTAAATATTTTTTTACCAACAGTAGCTTGCCACGATGACGAATGTAAAGCTGCAGAGTACAGCCACGCAATACTAATAGCAAGTAGATATAGCGAAAAAGGATGAACATTTAGAAGTTGAAAAAATAACAACGGAATTAATAATACCAGTCCGTCAATACACCAAGCCGCTACACGAATCCAAAAACCACCATATTGGTAATTTATATTTACAGATTTATCAACACTTTTAGCTATATTTACAGATTTATCAAAATCCTTAATCATATATACCAATATCAATACAGGAATACCAACCAAAGTTGTAATTACAAAGAATGCACTATAGCCAAAACCATCCACTAATGTTCCAGAATAACCACCAAAAATCTTCGGTAGTAGTGTCATTAGTGAAGAGAAAATAGCATACTGAACAGCGGTAAATTTAATATTTGTCAGGCTGGATAAAAATGCAATAAAGGCCGCTCCTGCAAGCCCTGCAGATAAGTTATCCATGGTAATGGTAATGTAGAGCCAAGTCATATCATGACCCACACTTGCTAAAACAATAAACAATAAATTGGTTAATGCTGAAAGTAACGCACCTAAAAACAACACCCTGAAAACGCCGAATTTAATCGCCATTAAGCCACCTAAGAAGCCGCCCGCAATAGTCATAAATAGGCCAAACGTTTTAGAAACAGTAGCAATTTCAATCTTGGTAAAACCCATGTCTTGATAAAAAATATTAGCCACAACGCCAAGTACAATATCACTAATTCGATACAGACCAACCACAGCGAGTAGTAGTAGCGCCACACTCAACCCGTAGCGACCAAAGAAATCCTTAACTGGATCAACATAGGTATTGTTAACCATAGACCTGTTAACAATATTGAGTGCTATGAGTATTTTTGCCGCAACAACCGCACCTACAATGGCCAGCATCATTCTCAGTGTGCCGACGATAAATCCAGATAAATGTTTATTAGAAAACGCCTCAGTTAAGCTTGATTTAAGCGTTTTAACAATATCAGCACTCACAACAAAGGTGGCAATAAATGCAGCAACAATGGTTAAAAATAATGCGAAAAATCGAAGGTAATCTTTGGTTGAATATTCTTTATTATAGCCACTTGTTTTTGGCTCTTGAATAACCAGTGTTGTTGCGACACCAATTGACATCACCATAATCATCACTAGGTAAGTATTTGACCAGGCTGAAAAGCTATACAACTCTTTGGTTGATCCGAAATAACTGGCCAAAAATAAACCGCCCGCGCCCGCTGCCAACATGCCAATTCGATAACCAGCAATATAAGTGGCGCTCAACATTGACTGCATATCTTTATCAGCAGATTCAATACGGTAAGCATCAATCACAATATCTTGTGTGGCTGATGAAAAGCCTAATAAAACCGCACCAATAGCCATAATTGTTAAATTATCAACACTTGCCTGAGGGTCTACAGAAGACATTAGCCAGATTGAGCTCATAATAGCCAACTGGGAAATAAGCATCCATGATCTTCTACGGCCCAATAGTTTGGTTAATACTGGCAAAGGCAGGCGATCAACCAAAGGCGCCCACACAAATTTAAACGAGTAACCGAGTGCCGCCCAAGAGAAAAAAGTGATACTAGATTTAGCAACACCAGCTTCATTTAGCCATAAGCCGAGTGTTGAAAAAATAAGCAAAATTGGTA
>JABGOT010000044.1 GCA_018648985.1 Candidatus Ruthturnera sp. | reverse complement strand
GTGCATCTAATGGATAACCTACCTGTGCAAAACCCTCAGCTGCTTCAATGGCAAATTTATCCATCATTTCTAAGCCTGCGGGGATGATGCCAGCTTTAATAATATCAGCCACAGCATTAGCACAATCACGCACTGAGTCATACGCTGCCATCACTACTCGTGCGAGTTGTGGAGTCGGTATGAGCTTCACCGTAATTTCAATCATAATGCCTAACAAACCCTCAGAGCCATTCATCAGCGCCAATAAACCCATGCCGTCATCTTTACGACTTAGTGTCAGCTCTTCGCCATCCATGGTAAGCATGGTTAAAGATTCGATATTGTGTACCGTTAAACCGTATTTAAGACAATGCACACCACCTGAGTTTTCAGCCACGTTACCACCAATCGTACAAGCGATTTGGCTCGAAGGGTCAGGTGCGTAATACAAACCATGTTCAGCTACTGCTTCGCTAATGGCAATGTTTCTAACCCCTGGCTCTACCACGGCTAATTGATTTTTAGCATCAATCGATTTCACTTGATTAAGCTTCGATAACCCCAATACAATTGATTGCTCTAACGGCATCGCACCACCAGCTAGGCCTGTGCCTGCACCACGGGTAACGACGGGTGTATTGTGTACTTTACAAATTTTTAAAATCTGCTTAATTTGCTCAATGTTCTCAGGCAAGGCTACAGCCAAAGGCTTTTGTCGATACACACTCAGGCCATCGCATTCAAACGGGCGTGTGTTTTCCTCACCGGTAATGACAATACCCTTAGGTAAAGCGCGAGATAATTCTTGGACGACAGACATGCAAGCAATTATAATGGCTTCTTTAATTCTATTAACCTTAAAAACTATGCAATCATTTAATCCACCAATTAGAACTTTAATGGGTCCTGGCCCTTCTGATGTACATCCTAGAATCCTATCTGCAATGGCTCGTCCAACAATCGGTCACTTGGACCCTGCTTTTGTTGGCATGATGAATGAAACCAAAGAAGGTTTGAAGTACATTTTCCAAACTGAAAATGAATTGACTATGCCAGTTTCAGCGCCAGGTTCTGCCGGTATGGAAACTTGTTTTGCTAACTTAGTTGAGCCAGGTGATAAAGTTGTTGTGTGTATCAATGGTGTATTTGGCATGCGTATGAAAGAAAACATCACGCGTTTTGGTGGTGAAGCTGTTGTTGTTGAAGACGACTGGGGCACAGCCGTATCAACTGACAAGGTTGAACAAGCTTTAAAGGACAACCCTGATGCAAAAATTCTAGCTTTTGTTCATGCTGAAACTTCAACCGGTGCAAGCTCTGATGCAAAAGCACTTTGTAAAATTGCACATAATAATGACTGTATCACGATTGTAGATGCAGTGACATCATTAGCTGGCACTGAACTGCGTGTTGACGAATGGGAAATTGATGCGATTTACTCAGGCACGCAAAAATGTCTTTCAGCAATGCCTGGTATTTCACCAGTTAGTTTTAACGAACGTGCATTAACCAAAGTTAGAAATCGTAAAACCCCAGTTACTTCTTGGTTCTTAGATTTAAACTTAGTCATGGGTTACTGGGGTGAGGGTGCAAAACGTACTTACCATCACACAGCGCCGGTAAACACGCTATACGGCTTACATGAGTCTTTAGTAATGATCTCAGAAGAAGGCTTGGAAAATTCTTGGGCACGTCACAAAACAAACCATGAAGAATTAAAAACCGGCCTTGAAGCTATGGGTATTAATTTCTTAGTCGATGAGGCTGATCGCCTTCCACAGCTTAATTCAGTGTTTATTCCTGAAGGTGCTGATGATGCTGCAGTTCGCTCTATTTTGTTAAATGATTACAACTTAGAGATCGGTGCCGGTCTTGGCGCTTACGCAGGCAAAGTATGGCGCATTGGCTTGATGGGTCACTCTTCTAGAAAAGAGAATATTGCCCTATGCTTAACAGCACTTAAGGATGCGTTAGGTCGATAATTTCAATCACTCATACTTAAGAAACAAAAAAGGCGACCTAATTAGGTCGCCTTTTTTATGCGTGATTATTATTTAAGCCAGTTTAGCTAATAACTCTTCATCAGTTTCCACTCGATCAGGGTCTGATAGGCAACAATCTACTGGGCAAACTTCAACACATTGTGGCGTATCAAAATGACCAACACATTCGGTGCATTTATCACCATCAATTTCATAGATTTCATCACCCATATAAATCGCTTCATTTG
>JABGOT010000116.1 GCA_018648985.1 Candidatus Ruthturnera sp. | reverse complement strand
AAAGTTTTGCTTGGAATGTTTAGAAAAGAGTCGCTTAAGTTGTCATGACCCTAAAAGCTTTTGAATTTTCAATTTTAGATAAATGTGAATCACCATAAAGAGAATACGCCTGCGATAAGCCCGCTATATCTGTAGTAGCGTTAAACGCAAAAACCGATGCAGGATTTTGTTTATGGGCAAATGAAATTTCATAATCATTCATGCTGTTTTGTATTTGCACCGAACCTTTATCAATCTCGCTCAATAACCTTATGCCTGAGCCAAGATCAATCTCAATATTTGAATCATTAAAGTTAAGCTCTTCAAGCAAGCTCACCGACTTTGGCATGGAAATAGAGTTGTTTAAATTAAAATAATAATCACGCTTATATTTATCATACACAGCTGTTTGGATTGATTGGCTAAGTGCATTACCCAAGATACTACTAGATAAGAAACTAGAATCACTTAAATAATGACTACCGCCAGACGCGGTTTGCACAGTTAATGCACCCTGTGCATATACTGCATTATCAAGATTTAACAAACCCCTGCCGTAAACAACATCCACGCCAACAGCACCTAAATCCGTCGCCGTATCGTACAAAATAGTAACCGTTTCAGCGGCTGTTTTAGAAGGCCACTTGGAACGCAGAACTGCCACCGCACCAGATACGTGTGGTGCGGCCATGGAAGTGCCGTTGTAAGTATTGTAACCGTCACTATCTGCATCGGTAGTGTCTGTGGTATCCACGGTTGAGTAAACACTACTACCAGGTGCAGCCATGCACCAGTTTTTTGCCACACCGCACTTGTTGCTATAGCTAGCAATAACATTACTTGAGTCGGTGGCAACCACTGCAATTAATGTATTTTCAAGAGCCTCATATCCTGCATCAACAGGCAGTTTTGCGCCATAACCAGGGTCACTCAAGCTTGAATTACCGGCAGCGTGCACACTAACAATATCACTATTATGTGCCAAGAGCCATTTATTAGCAGTAGAGGCAGTAATACTTGACGCACCAAAACTGGCATTAATCACTTTAGCCCCTTGGCTTATAGCTTGGTCAATCGAGCTTTCAATAGCACCATTAAATAAAGATCCAGCCGAGTTTCCAGCACGAAGGGCTAATATCTTGGCACTATAAGCCACGCCATGCATGCCTACATCATTTTTTACCCCAGCAATAATGCCTGCCACATGCGTACCATGGCTCATAAATGCACCCTGTCCATCAGGGTTGGCATCTGCATCATCATCAATATAATCATAACCACCTAGGGCAGCATTATCAACCAAATCAGGATGATCCAAATCCACACCAGTATCAATAACTGCAACCGTTACTCCATTGCCAGAATAACCATCTGAATAAACCTCAGAAGCTTTAATATTGCTTAAACCATATTGGCCGTTGTATTCTGTAGTTTCATAATAAGCAGGCGGGTTTTTAACCACAACAGATGAGCTACCTCCACCTCCTCCACAGCCAGAAAGTAGAATAGGAAAAAATAATAAAATAAATTTATCTCGCACTACAAACGCTCACTTTTGACAAATTTGAGTTAGCAGTAAATTTCATTTTGAATGTTAAAGATGGGCCAAATAATAGTTTTCTTCGTAACCTGAAACTATCGTAATTATTCATATAGCCTAGGTAGGAATTAACCGATGCAATGAAATCTTCATTAGAAGAAAAGTCTTTTCTTAATGCATGATAAAAACTCGATTTTGTACGCTTATCAATAACCATTCTATGTGGCAATATAAAAACCCCTAAAAATTTAAACCCATGTTTTATAGATTGTAGATAGATTTTCTTCGGATGAATATCCAATCCGATACTCTGAATATAAGCTGCTATTTGCCCAATGCTTTTTACCAGCTTTTGCTTGTCAGTCGAAAACAGCAAAGAGTCATCCACATAACGTCCATAATACTTAAATCCTAATTGATACTTTATAAATTTATCCATCCCGTGCAAGTAAATATTGCCAAACAATTGTGAAGTAAGATTGCCAATTGGCAAGCCTGTATCACTTTTAGCGTGAAACAAAGATTTATCTCTTGGCAGTCCTTGCCAATCAGATCGTTTGCCTTTAACCAATACATTATTAACGGGATCATGAAAAATCACAATCTTAATAATCCACCTTAAAAAATCAAAATTAAACACTATCTCGTGTTTGTATTTATCCAGTACATCAAAAACTTGCTTGTAAAGCACCTG
>JABGOT010000017.1 GCA_018648985.1 Candidatus Ruthturnera sp. | reverse complement strand
TATTACAGACAACGAATTTGAGGTAGCTGGTGTGAACGATAAAGTACAACTTGCAGAATTAGAAAGAACCTTCCAGAAAAATCAAGCCACTAAATTTATGCAGCAAGGTCTTGGCTTAAAAGATCCTGCACGCTTTGATTGTCGCGGATCACTTAACTTCGGGCAAGACTGTGAAATTGATGTTAATGTCGTGATTGAAGGCGAAGTCACCCTAGGCAACAACACAACTATCGCACCTAATTGCATTATTAAAAATACCACTATTGGCAACGATGTTTCTATATTACCCAACTCGGTTATTGAGAACGCCAATATTGGTGATGGCGCGTCCATCGGCCCATTTGCCCGTATTCGTCCTGAAGCCAATATTGGTGAAAATGCAAAAATTGGTAACTTTGTTGAAGTGAAAAAATCCACCATTGGCAAAGGCTCAAAAGTTTCACATTTGAGCTATGTGGGCGACACCACTATGGGTGAAAATGTCAATATCGGCGCCGGCGTTATTACTTGTAATTATGATGGCGCTAATAAACATCAAACTGTTATTGGTGATGGCGCATTCATTGGCTCTGATTCACAGCTGGTGGCACCTGTTAGTGTTGGCAAAAATGCCACTATTGGCGCAGGGTCTACCATCACGACAGATGCACCTGATGAACAACTTAGCTTAAGCAGAGCAAAACAACGACTCTTCTCAAACTGGAAAAGACCCGTTAAAAAATAAATGTTCGCCCTGCCTAGAAACGTCTGGATTCTAACAGCCAGTTTGTCGCTGTTTATGTCGCTTAGTGTTTTTGTGATTTTTTTAGGTGGTATTATCGGCCAAACTCTAGCACCAAGTGATAGCTTATCCACATTACCCGTAGCGCTGTTAGTAGTTGGAACGGCTAGTGGCATCATTCCTATCAATAAAATTATGTCGACTTTTGGCAGACGCAAAACATTTTTAGGTGTTTGCGCTTATACATTAGTGATTATCGCACTTGCCATCACATCGCTTGAAGCTCAATCTTTCTATTTATTTTGTATGGCTACTTTTCTATTTGGCATTACTGCCGCCACTATGAATCAGTTTAGATTTGCCGCTATTGAGAGTGTTGAAGAAAATTTAAGCGCAACAGCAACTTCTGCCGTACTCATTGGTGGCCTGGTTTCTGCTTTTTTAGGCCCTGAGTTAGCTACCTTAGGAAGAGATATATTTGAAACAGATTTTGTCGGCTCTTTTATTTTATTGGGTGGCTGCTTTATTACTGCTTTTGTACTTTTATGGTTTTATCAGCAAACTAGCACCCTCAAACCGAAACAGGATGAAGCTACCAGAAACTTAAACACCATCATTAAACAGCCCGTTTTTATTGTTGCCATGTCTAGTGCGGCAGTTGGCTATATTGTGATGAGCTACTTAATGACAGCCACGCCAATGAGTATGCACGTTATTGATGGATTTTCGCTAGAACAAACTAAGTTTGTAATTCAGTCTCACGTGATCGCTATGTTTTTGCCGTCTTTGTTTACCCCATTCATTGTCAAAATTTTAGGCCTGGGAAAAATGATGTTTACCGGCGTACTACTATATGTTGCTTGTATTGCTATCGCTCTTTCAGGTCATGCTTTAGACAACTATTGGATTTCACTTATTTTGCTAGGCCTTGGTTGGAATTTTTTATTTATCGGCGGCACAAGCTTACTGCCTAAGGCCTATCATGAGCATGAAAAATTTAAAGTTCAGTCAGTTAATGATTTCTTAATCTTTAGTCTTCAAGCCATCGCCTCGTTATCAGCGGGCTGGTTTGTATTTAACTTTGGCTGGGAAGTTGTACTACTGTCTGTTGTGCCACTATTAATTACTCAACTAATGATATTACTGTGGTGGCTTAATAAGAAACACACCTAATGCAAATCTAGTAATCTTTGAGCATTTTTATAAGCAACCTTTTCTGCCGTTTCTTGACTTAAGTTTGCCAGAAGTCCATTTCTAATATTGTCAATACCTTTGTCATATTTTGATCCGCCTTTAGTATCTGTACCAACCATAAAACGATCTGGCATTTCTTCAATTAAGTCTTTCCAAGAACCATTTAGATTGTACGAGGTAAAAATCTCCGCTTGAGGTCTCTTATTGACTACCCAATCTGATAGTTTAGGTCTACTTCTAGCAGAAAGATCACAGTAAATATTTGCATGGTTTTTTAGTACTTTACGAACACCATATGCCGATCCATCGTTGCCACAATGCGCCCAAATAATATTACCATTTGGATTGTGATCAG